>NZ_JAVCWM010000012.1:0-232420 GCF_030846495.1 Massilia scottii
CGACTCGAAACTTTTTTGTTTCCTAACCGGGGTCAGACCTCCGTCTCGAAACTTTGCAAAATTGGAGATACCGAAAAGCGCCAAAATTTAACGCTTCTACCGCCAACGTCGCGCAAATACGCATAAAGTCAAGCACGCGCGAACCAGCCCGATTAACAAAATTTCGAATCGGAGGTCTGACCCCGGTTAGGAAACAAAAATATATTGCAAGTCAGAGCTCTGACCCCGGTTGGGGTGAAGGGAGGCGGCGCGGTAGCGGCCGCTACTGGTAGCGTGCGAGGATGGTGCTCATGGCGCCGCTAGAGATCAGGCGCGAGATGGCTTTGTCGACATCGGCCAGCGTGACCTTGCCCTTGGGGGAGACCGCACACTGGCCCATATAGCTCTTGACCTCCAGCGGCGGGTGCAGCACGAGCACGGGGTCGCTGAGCTTCTGGCGGTAGTCGAGAAACAGTTTGGCCGTGACGACATGCTGCAACCGCCCCGCCGCCAGCTTGCGCAGGTTGGCCAGCGAGCTGACACCTTCGTCGCGGATGAATCCCGCGCCCAGCATGTCGTCAAGCTCGGGATGGGAATAGCCGAGCACGGTGCCGATCGGCTTGCCCGACACGTCGGCCACGCTGCGCGGACGCGCCGCACTGCGCGCCGTGATCAACACCTGGGTAATCGGGACGAAGGCCCGGCTCCAGTGGAACGATCCGTCGAGCCATTCGGGAACATAGCTGCACAGCACGTCCGCACTGCCATCTTCCAGCGCCCGCACAATCCGCTTGCGCGGCATTGCCACAAACACCGCCGTACGCCCCATCGCGCCGGCGAGCGCCTGGCCGATGTCTTTGTGGATCCCATCGACCAGCCGCCCGCGCTCGAAGCGTGCCATGGGCATGTCGGTACTGGTGTCGACCAGCACCGACAGCTCCGCCGCCTGCAATCCCGGTGGAATCGACAGCAGCAAGGCCAGGAGTAACTTGGGATTCGTCATGCCGCCGATCTTAGCTCATCAGCAGGCGGACCGTAAGAGCAGCCTCTGCGCCACGCATACCCTGCCCGCCTCAGCCCTTGGCCGGCGCCGTCAGGCGGCCCAGCACCTGGTGCGTCATCGTGGCCGACGTCGAACGCTGCGCCGCATCGGTGGCGCTGTTGCGTTTTTCGTCGTCGATGGCGTGCTTGGTGACCATCAGGGTGTGCGTATCGGCTTCGAGACGGCGCATTTCGAGCGCCACCAGTTCGCGCTTGGCATCGGCCATTTCCTTGGTGGTGATCGCGCTCTTGCGCTGCATCTCGGCCTGCGCCTGCGCGCTGTCGAGCAGCACGCGCTGGGCGTCGCGCTTGTCTTGCGCGGCCAGTGCGGCGATTTCTTGCGCAACCTGGAACTGGCGCGCCATGCTGGCCGCTTCGTGTTCGGCTTCAGCCCGCGCACGCGCCGACAGGCAGGCCGCCTGTTCGGATGCCAGGCGCGCCGCAATCGCCTGCTCGGCGCGCTGGTCGGCCGCCAGCTGCTGACGCTGGGTGGCAAGCTTTTGCTCGATCAGCGCCAGCGAGGCGCGCTCGGTCTCGACGCTGGCCCGCTCGGTCTCGGCGCTGGCACGTTCGAGCACCAGCGCTTCTTCGGCCAGCCTGAGTTTCTGTTGTTCGGCTTCCGCCCGCACCTGTTGCACCTGGGCGCGCTCGGTCGCCACCCGTGCCTGGGCCGCAACAGCATCGGCGGCGCGTGCCGCCTGGTCGGTTTCGACCTGGGCCTGTTGCGCCAGCACGCGCGCGGCCTCGGCTTCGCTACGGCGGGCCTGCTCGGCCCCGGCACCGGCCAGCGCCAGCTGGCGCTTGGCGGCCAGGGTTTGCTCGGCCAGCATGACGGCGGCACGCTCGCTGTCGGCAACGGCGCGTTCCTGCGCCAGCGTTTCCTCGGCCAGTGCCAGTTTTTGCTGCTCGGAGCGGGCGCGTTCACGCTGCGCCTCGGCCAGTTCGGCGGCGGCGCGCGCTTGCGCGGCGATGGCGTCGGCGGCGTTCTGCGCCTGCACGCTTTCAATTTCAGCCTGTTGCACCAGTTCGCGCGTGGCCTCGGCTTCGAGCCGTTTGGCTTGCTCGGCGTAGGCGGCGGCGACCGCCATCTGGCGCTGGTCGGCGGCGCTCTGTTCGGCCAGGGCGAGCGCGGCGGCTTCGCTGTCGGCACGCGCGCGTTCGTCGGCCAGTGCCTGTTCGGCCAAGGCAAGTTTTTGCTGTTCGGCCACGGCGCGCGCGCTCTGGGTCTGGGCCAGGTCGATGGCGGCGCGGGCCTGGGCGGCGATGGCGTCGGCGGCGGCCTGGGCCTGCACGCTTTCGGTTTCGGCCTGCTGCACCAGGTTGCGCGTGGCTTCGGCTTCGATCCGCTTGGCTTGCTCCGTGCTCGCTGCCAGCTCGGCCAGTTGGCGCTGCTCGGCGGCGTTCTGTTCGGCCAGCGCCAGGGCGTTGCGCTCGCTCTCGGCGCGGGCGCGCTCGTTGGCCAGCGTTTCTTCGGCCAGCGCCAGCGCCTGCTCAGCCATGGCCAGCGTTTGCTGCTCGGCCTCGGCACGCGCGCTTTGCGCCAGCGCCAGTTCCTGCGCCACGCGCGCCTGGGCGGCGATGGCGTCGGCGGCGGCGCTGGCCTGCGCGCTGTCGATCTCGACCTGTTCGGCGAGCAGGCGGGTCGCTTCCACTTCGATTTGCCTGGACTCGGCCAGGCGCTGTTCGCAATCGGCCTTCCGGCGCAGCAGCACCGCTTCGGTCTGTTCGGCGTCGGCGCGCGCCTGGGCCGCTTCGGCGGCGCGGGTTTCGGCTTCAAGCCGCTCCTGCAGCTGTGCCAGTGCGGCTTGTTCGGCTTCGGCATGAGCCTGCTCGGCCTGCGCCAGCGCGGCCGCTTGCGCCGCCTTGTCGGCGGCCAGTGCGCTGGCGCGTCTCTGCAGCTCGACCTGTTCGGCGATCGAGGCCACGGCGGCTTGTTCGGAGGCGTTTTCGGCGGCAGCCAGGTCGGCCGCGGCCTGGGCCAGGCTGGCGCGTTCTTCGGCCAGCACGCGCGCGCGTTGCTGTTCTTCCGCTTCGGCCAGGGCGGCGGCGGCGGCGGCCTGGTCGGCCAGGGCGCGTTCGTTCGCTTGTGCCGTGGCCAGCGCTTCGGCGTCGACCTTCGCTTGCACGACGGCGCTGGCGTCGTCTTCGGCCCTGGCGCGCGCCAGGGCCACTTCGCGCAGGCGCTTGTCGACTTCGATGCGTTCTTCGGTCGCGGTCAGGATGCGCGCTTCGGCGTCGCGCCGGGCGGCGGCGCCGGCGGCAGCCATTTTTTCCAGCCGTTCGCGATGCAGCGCGGCGTCGCGCAGTTCTTTTTCCGATTGCAGGCGCAGGTGGATCGACTGGGCAGCCACGCGTTCGGACTCGGCCTGGGCGATGGCGATCGCTTCGCGTTCCTGTTCGATGTG
The DNA here is from genome assembly GCF_030846495.1 of Massilia scottii. Taxonomy (NCBI): domain Bacteria; kingdom Pseudomonadati; phylum Pseudomonadota; class Betaproteobacteria; order Burkholderiales; family Oxalobacteraceae; genus Massilia; species Massilia scottii. Next base: position 3,426 of record NZ_JAVCWM010000012.1, read on the forward strand.
GGCGAGAGCACGTGCTTCTTCCAGCGCGCGCGCTTCGGCCACGGCGCGGGCAAAGGCCGACGCCAGGGCGATCTGGTCGGCTTTTTCGCGCTGGACGGTCAGTTCGAGCGCTTCGGATTCGGCGTCGGCCAGCAGTTCGGCGGTGTGGCGCGCCCCCTTGGCCTGGCGCTCGCGTTCGCGTGCGAGCGTGGTCATGCGGGCGTCGGCGTTGGCGATGTGCAGTACTTCTTCCTGGGCGGCGTGCACCGCGGCCACCCGTTCGACCGCCTGCAGGCGCGCCTGCTCGGTCTGGACCAGCAGCGCTTCGGTGGCGCGCGCGGCCTGTTCGGCCAGCTCGGCTTCGGCGGCGATTTGCTCGGTGGCGCGGCGGCGTGATTCTTCGTCGGCTTTCAGGCGCGTTTCGGCGGCCAGCTTGATCTGGGTATCGGCTTCGACCCGGGCCCGCAGTTCGGCGGTTTCCTGGCGCACCGCTTCGAGGCGTTCCAGGCTGGCCTGGGCGGCGGCGCGCAGCGTTTCGAGGCGGTCGCGGTTGGCTTCGATGGCTTCTTCGGAGGCTTGTGCGTTTTGCAAGGCGGCAGCAGCAGCGGCGGCGTCCATGGCGGCGCGTTCCTCGGCCAGGCCGCGCGCGCGCGCTTCGGCGTGGGCCCGGCTTTCAGCGGCGCAGGAAGCTTTGGCTTCGGCTTCGACCCGGGCGATGGCTTCGTGGATGGCGCGCATTTCGGACTGGGCGCGGTCGGGACCGGCTTCCGTGGCAGGAGCAGCAGCCGGGGGCACAGCGGCAGCCTGGGGCGCGGCGCCGTCGGGCGGCAGCGCGATGGTCAGGTTGGCATCGTCGTGCGGGGCTGGTGTGGATTCCATCGTCGTTCTCGCTTGGGCTACCGTCCCGGCATGGGAAGGCCTGACGTTGATTATCTGTCAGGTCGCCCCGTACCGGCGCACGGATCAGACGCGGAAAAACCAGCCAATTCCCCGCTTTGCTCTACAGGAGCGTTACCACAGCGCTGGCTCATCCATCAGCGCGATCTGTTCGCGCAGTTCGAGGATGCGGTCTTGCCAATAACGTTGTGTATTAAACCACGGAAAGGCGACCGGAAAGGCGGGGTCGTCCCAGCGCCGCGCCAGCCAGGCCGAGTAATGGATCAGGCGCAGGGTGCGCAGCGCTTCGATCAGGTTCAGCTGGCGCTCGTCGAAGTCGGCAAAGTCTTCGTAGCCGGCCAAAATATCGCTCATCTGGCGCACCATGTCGCGCCGCTCGCCCGAGAGCAGCATCCACAGGTCCTGGATGGCGGGGCCGGTGCGGCTGTCGTCGAAGTCGACGAAGTGCGGGCCGTCCGGGGTCCACAGCACGTTGCCGACGTGGCAATCGCCATGCAGGCGCAGCTGGGCCGATTCGCCCGCCCGCGCGTAGCAGTGGCGCACGCCGTCGAGCGCCTGCTCGGCCACGCTGGTGTAGGCGGCCAGCAGTTCGGGCGGGATGAAGTCGTTGGCCAGCAGGAAGTCGCGCGGTTCGCACCCGAAGGTGTCGATGGTCAGTGCCGGGCGCTCGGTGTAGCCCGACAGGGCCCCCACCGCGTGGATGCGGCCGATGAAGCGTCCGGTCCATTCCAGCACGGCCGGGTCGTCGAGCTCGGGCGCGCGCCCGCCGCGGCGCGGGAAGACGGCAAAACTGAAGCCGCCGTAGCTGTGCAGGGTGCGCCCGTCGAGCGTGAGCGCGGGGACCACGGGTATCTCGCGTTCGGTCAATTCCTGCACAAAGGCGTGCTCTTCCAGGATGGCGGCGTCGCTCCAGCGTTCGGGGCGGTAGAACTTGGCCACCACCGGGGCGGCGTCTTCCATGCCGACCTGGTAAACCCGGTTTTCGTAGCTGTTGAGCGCGAGCAGGCGGCCGTCGGCGCGCAGGCCGACGCTGTCGAGCGCGTCGAGCACGCACTCGGGGCTCAGGTTCGAAAACGGGTGGATGGCGGGTGTGTCGGGGTCGGAATATGGCGTCGTCATGCCCGCTATTGTACGGCGCGCCGCATTTAACAGTACGTCCCTGTGCGCGAACGCGTTAAACTAGCGGCTTCAACGATCAACAAGAGCACGCCATGCAACTCGACCAGCCCCTCTCAGAAAAAGAATTCGACGAACTCGACCAGTTCCTCCTGTCCGACCGCAGTGCGGAAGACGCCATGACCATGGACACCCTGCACGGCTACCTGACCGCCGTGGCGATGGGTCCGGAAACCATCATGCCGGCCGAGTGGCTGCCGAAGGTGTGGGGCGAGGATGAAAAGAGCGTCCCCAAGTTCAAGAATGCCAAGGAAGAAGAGCGCATCATCGAACTGATCATGCGCTTCATGAATGAAGTGCTGGTCACGTTTGAAGTCGCGCCGAAGGAATTCGAGCCGCTGTTCTGCGAAGCCGAGCACGAAGGCACGATGCTGCTCGACGGCGAAGCCTGGTGCTGGGGCTTCTGGGAAGGCATGGAACTGCGCCCGGGTTCGTGGGATCCGATCTGGGAATCGGACCTGGAACCGCTGATGCGCCCGATCTACCTGCTCGGCGCCGACGAGATCGAGGAAGAAGAACTGAAGGAAGTCGATACGCCGATGAAAGGCCACAAGCTGGCCCTGGATATCCAGGCCAACCTGCCGGCGATTCACCGCTTCTGGGTGCCGCTGCGCAAGGCTCCGGTTAGCACCATGAAGCGCGACGAGCCGAAAGTCGGCCGCAACGACGACTGCCCTTGCGGCAGCGGCAAGAAGTACAAGAAGTGCTGCGGCGCCGACGAGTAACAAGCCGGCATGCGGGACAGCCTGTCTGCATGCCGGCTCTCCCCTGGCGCTCGATAAGCTCTTGACCGGATCGCGACATCGCGGAGGGAAGGATGACACGCACGGCGCAGACAACTGCACCCGCTGTACAGCAAGATGCCGGTCCGGTTCACGCCGCGACACAAGGCGATCCCGTCGGCTTTAGCGACAGGCGCGACACCAGCGCGCACACAACGCGCTTGCAGGCATTGGCGGGCGCCAGCCCACGGCACGATCAGGCTCGCGCCCTGATGCAAAGAGCGGCCAGCCACGGCCTGGCGCAGCGGCAAACCTTGCCGGCGGACGTGGCGCGCGAGCGCACGAACCGGCCTGCGCCCGGGGTTCCAGCGAACGCTGTTGTTCCACCGCGCGCACCCCCTGCCGCCCCGCCGCCTGTCGTGCAGGGCAGGTTCATGGCGGGCGGCACGACATGGAACGCATCGAATGCGCATCTTCTGCGCAGGGAACCCGCGCTGGCCGGAATTGAGCCGGCGCTGGTCGACTTCATCGTGCGCATGGCCGAGTCACCCACTGGGTACTTCGGCGACATGGACGAGAGCTGGGAACAGGTCCAAGGGCTTGCGCGGATTGGCTTGAACGGTTCCCAGGAACGCGCGCGCGCCAGACAAACGCGCAAGCGTGTCCGCGAAAACGCCCACGAATACCCCGGCGGCGGCACGACTGCCGCGTCATCGTCACCGTCCGCGCTCCCTTCTGCTTCCACGGCCGCGTCGGCAGCGCCACCCGGCGCCTTCGACGAGTGGTACGGCTACCATCAGGCCGCCAGTGCCGACCTGGCCAGTCACCCCTCCGCCGCTTCACACGAGTCGGCCGCACTGGCGGCGGCCGCCACGGCGCGACACAACATTGCCTCGTTTGTGCCGCTGGACCTGCTCTCGCCCGAGACCCGGCAGACAGGTCCCTACCAAGCCCTTCAGCCCGACAAGTACTATCGCAGCCAGGCGGAGCACCCGCTCTTGACGATGGCGGGAAACTACGATGGCAAGGCGGCACAGGATGCTTCGCGGCCCGAACTGAAAAAACGCTGGCGGACCAATAAAAACGAAAAATATGCGGCAACTGGCCCCTCCTTAAGCAGCCTCGGACTGCGGCCCGGCAATGCTTCGCTCATGCAGACAAGCATGACGCGCACGCGCTTCGCAGAGTTGCCGCAGGTTTTGCCCTCAACGGCAGCGCTCCCCGCAGGAGGAGGCGCTTCCAGCGCGCTCCGATCCGTACCGGCATCGGCACTGGCACTGGCATCGTCGTCGTCCTCGTCATCGACATTGGCGTCGCCCTCGGCCCTGGCGTCGTCGTCAGCATCGGCAGCGCCAGCGTTCTCCTTGTCGGCGCAGCGCGACCTTGCCATTACCGAGCTCGGTCTGCTGATCGCCGAGCCGGACGACGGCGTCATGCCTTACCCCGCCACCGCCGCAGACGAAGCACTGCGCAGCTCGCAGTCATATATCCTGCGCCGCACATCGCGCTCGAGCGCGATGGCGGACGCCCTGGTGACGATGCTGGGCGGCGACTTGACACATCTCAGGCTTCATCACACCCCGGGCAATACCAGCCTCACGATCCATCTGAGGTCGCTGTTCCTCGGCAAGGCCGGGCACGGTATGCGGGAGCGCGTCGTCGAATGGCTGCAGGCGTATTTCGCCGGTCGCGCAAGCGTTCACGCGGCCAGGCTCGGGATTCCGCTCGGATTGCAGATACGGCAGAGTTTCGGCTTTCTCGACACCACCGTCTCCAATACCGGCGAGTCGCTCCGGCTGTCGTTCGGCAGCGAGCCGCCCGAATACCTGGAGGCGCTCGCTGCCGCCCTGCGCAGCTTCGATCGCGATGTGGGCGTGCTCGCAACGGCATTGGCGCGCAGCACAGCGGCCGCCGAGCCGGCTTCCTCATCGCATTCGACGAGCAGCGCGGCGGCCGCGCCGGCCGACCCGCTGATCAGCATCGACAATGGCGCCTGGAACCCCACCAGCGAACAACGCAAGTATGCCGGCGTTTACCAGGCCATGCTGCTGGCCGAAGGCGACATCCTCGCCTACGCGACATGGGTGACGGAGGGCCGAGCAGACGATCTCGGCAAGCGTGACCCGAAAAAGGGCTTGCGCGACGAGCGCTCGAAGAAGTTGCAAGCCATGCGCGACCAGGCGAGCACCGCGCTTCACGCCCACCTCGATGCGGCCGCCGGGCTGGCGGACGCCGCGGCGACGGCGCTGCCCATCCAGGCCGATCTCGATGACGCGGCGATGTTCGCGGCGCACCTGCTCGGAAGCCTCGACCTGGTCCCGACGCAAGCATTCGCGCACCTGGCGCACGAGGCATTGCGCAACCTGCGGGCAGCCGCTTCCAGGGCATTGGCGGCCCTGCGCAGCCGCGCTCCCGGGGTCCGTGGGCGGGGCGACGCGCATTCGATCCTGCGCAACGCGACCGAGACCATCATGGAAGCCAGTTACGTGCTGGCCGCCGCAGTCAATGCCCACGCCGACCGCGATCCGCTGGCCGAAGCGACCGCGCGGGTCAGAGGCATCCTGGCCTCCGGCGCTGCGCCGGCATCGGCGGATCGGCAGCCACGGGTCCATTTCGCCGACAGCGGCTCACAGGCGATCTTCAACGGCACGCTCGCGCACATGCCGTCCAGCGCGGCTGGCGGCAGCGTGGATTTCTCCGCCACACCGAGCGTGTATTACGAGACACCGAGGGTCGGACAAGCCCTGAAACCGGCGTACAAGCCCGGCCTCGGGCGGGGCGGCAAGAAGGCCTCGACAACGGCGCGCAAGCAGGCCAGGCCGGTGCGGATCGACACGACCGCACCCTACCTTGCCGTGCCGCCGCCGGTGCAAGACGACGAGACCATGGTCGACAGCGCAGCCGCGCCCAGCAGCGCCATGCCAACGACGATGCTCGACGCGACCAATACCGATCCGTTCAGCGCCGAATTCCTGCGCTCGCTGCCCCCTTCAGTATCGATGGTCGCGTCGAGTACCGTCAAGCTGGGCCAGAGCGGTAGCGACCATTTGCAGCAAGGCTCGCTGATCGATCTGACGGGCACGGCGCCGATCACCGCCATCGCGATGGGGGCGCAGGACCGGCAGCTACTGGCGATGTACGAGGATCTGCGGGGCGCAAACGAGGTACTCGGCCTCAACATGAGCGCCGACACCCGAGCCTTCCTGCGCGACCCGCGTGAATTTCTGTCGCCTGGTGCGCGCGCGATAGCGCCGGCGCGCACCGCGCATTCCTCCAGGGCGCCCGCGGCCGCCGCGGCCGCGCCACTGCCCGCGCTCGACGAGCTCGCGCCCGAGCGCATCCTGCGTTACCTTCAATGGCGCGACGCCGAGGTGCTTGCCTATCAATTGGAAACGGCGAACTGGCGCCTTGTCGGTGGTGTCTGGGTCGATTCAAGCGGCGCACCAGTCGGTATCGACACCCTTGCCACAAAGGCGAAGGAGTTGATGATCGACGTCGGCGAGCTGCTGCGGGTCGAGCGCGCCCACTTCCCGACATAGCCAAGGCTGGCTTTGAACCGGGTGGCGGTGCGGAGCGCGCCCGCGGCGGCGCCCGGACGGCGCCGGCCCTACGCCGCCGGCGCCAGCTCGGCCAGTTCGGCCAGCCGGCTCTGATATAGCGCCGCCACCAGGTCGGACTGGGTCACGATGCCGGCAAACCGGTCTTCGTCGTCGACCACGGGAATGTGGTGCAGGCCGGCGTTGGCCATCAGCGGCACCAGTTCCACGATCGGCGTGCGCACATGCGCCGTGGCCACCCTGGCCGTCATGATCTGCCCCACCACTTCCGGTTTGTCCGAATGCGTCAGCCCGCTGCGCTGCAGCAGTGCGCGCAAGCGTTTCCCCAATCCCTTGTACACGTCGAGGTCGCTGTGGCGCAGGAAATCGGTCTGGGTGACGATGCCGATTACCCGCCGCGCCCGGTTCAGCACCGGCAGCGCGTGTACCTGGTGATGCCGCATCAGGCCCCAGGCGTCGGCCAGCGCCGTGCCGAATTCGAGCGTGACCACGTCGGTCGACATGATCTGCCCGCAGCGGATCACGCCGAAGCGGCGTCCGTAGGCCGCCGTTTCGGTGGCCAGGATGATGCCTTCGAGGTCGTCGCGGCTGACGTCGAGCACTTGCCCATACCGCTCCAGCACGCCGTCAAGGTCGGCGCTGCTGAAGCCCAGGCGTGCCGTAGGCACCGCGTCAAGCGTGTCGTGCACGTTCTGCATCGCCGATTGCTGGCGGTGCGGGTAGCGCCGTCCGGTCAGGTTGTTGACGGCCAGGGCCGTTCCCACCATCAGCACGCAGTTGAGCGCCACCGGGGTCACGGCAAAGCCGAAGCCGAGTTCGTGCACGGCGGGACCGGCCAGCACAGCCGTCAGCGCCACCGCCCCGCCCGGCGGATGCAGGCAGCGCAGCGCAAACATGGCGGCGATCGCCAGGCCGCCGGCCAGCGGCGCGGCGACCTGGGGCGCGAGGCCGGTGTTGACGCAGGCCACGCCCACCAGCGCCGAGACGACGTTGCCGCCTATCACTGCCCACGGCTGGGCCAGCGGGCTGGCGGGCAGGCAGAACAGCAGCACGGCGGACGCACCCATCGGGGCGATCAGCCACAGGCCGGCCGCGCCCCCGGTCCAGGTGCACAGCACACCGGTGAGGATCAGCGCCAGGAAGGCAGCCACGCTGGCGCGCCATTGCTCAAGGCGGCCGGCACTGTTGGGCGGGGGCAGTAAGGCGGTGAGCCAGGCGGCGCGCGGGTCGGACATGGGGGAAAACAATAACGGGGAAGCGGCAATTACACCACAGATGAGCTAAAAAGGTGCATGGACGCACTATTTTCGTGCATTTGACTGGTGGATTTGCGCTTTCCCGGCTGCGGCCACCAGAACTGATCGGCACGGCTTCGGCTGGGGCGACGCTAAGGCGATATGGCAATGTCCGCTTTTGGAACACTGCGCATACATGCACTCAGCACCGCAAGCAGCTTTTTGACTTCGCCGATCGCAGTTTCGGGAGTCATGTTTTCCGCTATCAGTATGCGCCTGACGTTTGAATCGACAAACGTTGATAAGCCGACAAACATGTTCGCGAAATGAGAGCGCAGGACCGGTTCGTCGAAACGGGTCGCATCGAAAGCATTCCTGACCCAGACCAGATGAAGGTTATAGCGCGGTGCGTCCGGACGCGACAATTTGGCAACCCGGAAAAGATCGGCGTAGACGGGCCAGTCGGCCTCTTCGTCCGGCTGCATCAGGTCGCGACACTCCGGCGGAAAGGCAGTCAGCCATTTCCGGCCGGTGCCGATGTAGTCAGGCGTTAATTCAGGAACTGCCCTGACCAGCTGTTTGACCAGCATTGCCACGCCACGTGTCGCAATGATTTTTTCACAGGCGCTGTGGTGCTGAGACAGGAAAATAATTAATTCTCCAGAGTGGCCCTCAAGCGGCTTCCAATCGCAAATCGACTGTTTATCCAGAACCCGCATGGTCTCCAAGACCGTTGGATGAGCGATTGCCAGGTTAATCGCGAGCTCCGACGCGCGCTTTTCCGCCTCGCTTTCCCAGTCGGTCTGCCTTTGGCAATAGGCTACCAGTAATTGGGCGGAGCGGCTGCCCCGTTCGAGTTGGAAGCGGGCGCGTTTGGCGGAGGCGGACAACCATGTATAGTCGAGCAGCGCCCATCGCTTGCTTAACTTGCAAAGATCCTCATCGGCATATTCGCTTAAATCGCGGTCGAGGACAACGTAGGCCTGCTGGTAGTCGGCAAACGCCTTCTTCGAGGCGATATTGCTCTTTACAGCCTGCACATACTTGTCAAGCTGCTCTGCCGCCAACTTCGCGCCAGCCTTGTTTTCGATAGTAACGAGCAATTTATTCTGTGGGTCGACCAGAAACAAGTCCAGGCGGCCCGTTTTCGTGCCATTTTCCACTTTCAAGGTAAATTCCCGTGTCACGAAAGCGGCACCAAAGCTGGTGGTCCGGATTTTTCCGGGAGTCCATGCCTGGAAAAACTTCTTGTTATCCCAGATTGTATTGTCGCAGGCGTAATAAGCCGCTTCGAGAAAGTCCTTGATCACCGCATCTCCCTGGCCATGCCCCTCGTTCGGGTTCATGCACCATGCCAGAAGTTCGGAATGCTGGTTTTCATACAAATCGAAGACATCGAACACGTCATCCGTCGTCTTGCTTGTTTCGATCAGCGCAGTCAGATCAGGATCGCTTAAGAATTTATATAAATCTTCAGGCTTCATTTTAATTGCTTCCGCAACGTCAAGGACGCCTGCATGCTAGCACGTGCATGTTAATTTGAAGAAGGGAAGGATTTGCTTGCGGCCGGGTGAACATACCGTTCATCTGAATTACCGCCCCCCTAAAACACATCGGCCCGGCATGCGATCCTGTGAAGGAAAGCGAGCCGGGCCGATGAGTGGTATTACCGGGGCGGTTTATTGACCGCGCGGGCCTTTGTCGGCGCCCTGGTGATCCTTGACGCCGTCGTTCTTGTGGTTGCCGGCGACTTCTTCCGTTTGCGCGCGCTGGCGGTTCTTGGTGGCATCCTGCTGAACCTGCTGATCTTCGCGCTGTTGCTGCTCAGTTGGGTCGTTGGTGTGCTTGGTCATAAGAGCCTCCTGTTTGTTTGAGACACAACAATACGCCCTTCCCGCCAATAGTTCCGTTCGCCACCCCACGTAAGCGGGAATTAATTTCCTGCGGCACAGATTACGGCGGCGGCAAACTTTTCAACACGACGTCGAAGGGGCGCCTGTTGTCATACGGCGGCTCAAGCAGCGTATCGATGCCTCTGAAGGTCGGGCCGGCAAGCGCCCAGCCCAGCGGCGTGTGGGTTTTGGTCGGCATGCCGAACCACAGGAAGCGGGTCGGCCCGGCAGGCAGGATCACCGCCATGTCGCGCTTCTCCGCCGTGACGGCGAAGGTGGCGCGCGCGATCCGGGTGTTGAACAGTCCCAGCGGCGGGGCCAGCAGTTCCGACAGGAATGTCGTGTCCATGCGCGCGCCGGCCGGGTCCTGCTTGTCCCTTGGCGCGATCGCGTCCGGCGAATTGCTGATGACGATCACGGCCGGGTCGATGTCGTAGCCGCGTTCGCGCCACCGCGCCAGCGCCGGGCGCATCGCGAACAGCAGGTCGCGCACCGATTCGACGCCGGAGTTTTCAAAATAGCCGCCATCGATGATGCGCCCCCACGGCGCCCGTTCGCGCCCCGGCGCGCACGCCACCAGCGCCTTGCCCTCGCGGCAGGCGGACACCGTGCCGGCCGGGCTGATATAGCTGAAGCGCGCGCTGTTGTGCACCGCCGTGGCGAGGCTCATCTGGCGCAGGTCGAGCACCGGGTCGAGCGCGTCGTAGGCATCGGGAAAGCTGCCATCGATGACCAGGTCGCTGGCGATGATGCGGTTGCCGCCGTCGACCAGGGTGGCGTTGAGCAGCAGCGAGGGCACGTTCATGGCAGGGTCGGCGGCCCACAGCTGGTCGAAGCGCCGACCGAAGCGCTCGCTGCCGGTGGCGCTTTCCCAGCCCTGCGCCCACGCTGCCTCCATCGCGCGGGCCCGGTCCGCCGCCGGGATTGCAAATGGCAAAAAGCGCTGCAGCATGTCCGGATACAGCGCGTAGCCGAGGGTCGGCGAGAGGAAGTCGCGCTGCAAGACCTTGCGCATGCAGGTCTGGTAGGCGCCATCGCGCGCGCCGCCCGCACACGGGGCGCCTGCCAGGCCGCCGCTGCCGGCGTCCGCCACCAGCCCGGCGTACGCGCCGATGCCAAGGCTGCCGCCGGACACGCCGCTCAGCGCGAACAGGTGGCGCCCGAAGCGCGCGCCGCTGTCATCCTGCAGCCTGGCCAGCACCATGCCGGTCCAGTAGGCGGCGCGGATGCCGCCGCCCTCGGCCGCCACCACGAACAGGGGAAATGGCCGCCCCGCTACCAGCGCGCCGCTGTCCACGCGCGTTTGCAGCCATGCATCGAGGTGATTGTCGATCTGGCGCCGGATCACCGGCGGATCGCCCGCACTGGTGGGCAGCAGCTTGACCTGGTGATTATCGTTCCACAGGCTGAACACGACGAACAGCAGCAGCGGCAGCGCCGCCATCGAGGGCAGCCTGGCTTGTTTGAAGTAATAGGTCAGCACCAGGTCGCCGAACAGGATCCAGCTGGCGAACGCGAAGCACAGCAGCGCCGGCGCGGTGATATAGCGCGTGACTTCGACCGGCCATATCCACACGGCGGACAGCAGAATAAAGGTGAGCAGGATGGCCAGCGACACCGTCAGCACGGTGCGCTGCTGCAGCGATTCGAAACGGATCGCGGTGGTCTCTCCCTCGAAGCCGCGGAAACGCGAAGCGAACCAGGCGCGCCGCTTGACCACGAACACGCCCATGGCGAAGGCGGTGAGGAAGCAGGCCAGCGCCAGCACCGGCTCGCCGAGGCGCTGGAACTGGATCGACAGCACGCTGGCCGGCACGATGCCGAGAAAGCGCGGCAGCCACATGCGGATGGCGTTGACGAACGGCGTGTCGGTGCGGTCCAGCAGGGAGGTGCCGTCGAACACGCGGCCCAGGGTCAGGCGCGCGCTGTACCAGGCCGCGGTCGACCAGCTGGCCACGGCGAAAATGAATATGGGAAAGGTCCAGCCCGGATCGCTGACCAGGCGCAGCGATTCGCTGCCCTGGGGAATGAATGCCAGCCCGGCGGAACACAGCAAGGTAAGGCTGAAACTGTACACGCAGCGCCACAGGATGGAGCCGACTTCCTTGCCGCGCTCGCCAACCACGCGCACGATTCTGACCATATCGTTCTCCTTGTGGATAGAAGCGTCGCCAGCGCGCTGCCATGCTGTTCTGTTCAAATTGTTCTGTTCACATGCTGCCGGGTTCCCCGCCCCCAACCCTGAGCTGCGTCGACCCTGCCCTAGCGCATCGCCAGCGCCTGGCGCTTCTTTGGCGGCGGAAACGCCCGGTCCAGGTCCTCCAGATCGAACGCACTGAGCACCACGTCGGCCGCCGCCCGGTTCTGGCGCACATGTGCCGGATCGGCCGCCTTGGGAATGGCCACCACCCCGTCCTGCCGCAGCAGCCACGCCAGCGCGATCTGCCCCGCCGTGCAGCCGTGCCGGCCGGCCACCGCCACCAGCGCCGGATTACCCAGCAGCAGCTCGCGCTCGCGGCCGGCCGACTCCAGCGGCGAATACGCCATCACCGGCATGCCATGCTTGCGCGACCACGGCAGCAAATCCCACTCGATCCCGCGCTTGACCAGATTGAACAGCACCTGGTTCACGGCAATGCCGCGTCCGCCGGGCAAGGCTTCGGCTTCCAGCATGTCGCCCAGGTCGAAATTGCTCACGCCGAAATCGCCGATTTTGCCGTCCTTTTGCAGCGCCTGGAAAGAGTCGAGCGTCTCGGACAGCGGCACCGCCCCGCGCCAGTGCAGCAGGTACAGGTCGATGCGGTCGGTGCCGAGGCGCTGCAGGCTGCGCTCGCAGGCGGCGCGCACGCCGCGCTTGTCGGCATTGTGCGGATAGACTTTGCTGACGATAAACGCCTGCTCGCGGCGCCCGGCAATCGCCGCGCCCACCACTTCCTCGGCCCCGCCTTCGCCATACATCTCGGCCGTGTCGATCAGCCCCATGCCCAGATCCATGCCCAGCTGCAGCGCGCCAATCTCGTCCTGGCGCCGCGCCGGGTCTTCTCCCATGTTCCACGTACCTTGTCCGAGCGCGGGAATGAGGCGTCCGGACCGCATCGTTACAGTTTTCATGTCGCAAGATCCCATCGCTGTTGCGTAAAGATCATTCTAGAGGAAAAAGCCATTCCCGGCTCATGGGCATCAGCCCGCCACAGGCGGCGCAGCGCGGAATACAACAGGGGGAACAGGCATGCCCCGGCCAGGACGGCCGGGGCGACAACAAGGCGGATTAGAGCTTGATGAAATGCTCGCGGTAGTAGCGCAGCTCTTCGATCGATTCGACGATGTCGGCCAGCGCCGTGTGCTTCTGGTGCTTCTTGAAACCGCTGACGATTTCCGGCTTCCAGCGCTTGCACAGCTCTTTCAGAGTCGACACATCCAGGTTGCGGTAGTGGAAGAACGCTTCCAGCTTCGGCATGCCGCGCACCATGAAGCGGCGGTCCTGGCAGATGGTGTTGCCGCACATGGGCGACTTACCGGCGGGAACGTAGTTCTTCAGCCAGGCGATCAGTTGCGCTTCGGCTTCGGCTTCGGTCACGGTCGAGGCCTTGACCTTCTCGATCAGCCCGGAGCGCCCGTGGGTGCCCTTGTTCCACGCATCCATCTTGTCGAGCGTCTCGTCCGACTGGTGGATGGCGAACACCGGGCCTTCGCCCAGGATGTTCAGGTGCATGTCGGTCACGACGACCGCCACTTCGATGATGCGGTCGGTATCGGGCTCCAGGCCCGTCATTTCCATGTCCACCCAAACCAGGTTGAACTCATTTGGGCGCGGTAACGCGGCCGGTGCTGCTAAATCAGTGGCATGTGACATAATTCTCTCTTGGCCTAAACAATCCTGCATTTTCTCACAGGCACAGAATGTCTTCACTCGCGTTTTCGATATTGTTCGTTTCTTTCTTCATTTTGTCCCTGGTACTGCGCTTTTGGCTGTCCAGCCGCCAGTTGCGCCACGTGATGGCCCACCGCGGCGCGGTCCCGGCCGATTTTGCCGAAAAAATCCCGCTCAGCGCGCACCAGAAGGCGGCCGACTACACCGCCGCCAAGATCCACTTCGGCCTGCTCAGCCTCTTGTTCAGCAGCGCCGTCCTGATCGGTTTTACCCTGCTCGGCGGCCTGCAATGGCTGGCCATCGCCCTGCTCCCGCACACCGGCAACGGCATCGCCTTCCAGATCGGCCTGTTTGTCGCCTTTGCCGCCGTGAGCGGCGTGCTCGACCTGCCGTTCGACTACTACCGCCAGTTCGTGCTCGAACAGCGCTTCGGTTTCAACAAGATGCGCCTGCGCCTGTGGATCACGGATACGTTGACAATGACGGGCCTGACCCTCGCGTTCGGCGTGCCGCTGATTTGGGTGGTCTTACTGCTGATGGAAAAAAGCGGCGACCTGTGGTGGCTGTACACCTGGATGGTCGTGATCGGTTTCATGTGGCTGATGATGATCATCAGCCCGACCGTGATCATGCCGCTGTTCAACAAGTTCGAACCGTTGACGGATGCCAGCCTGCGCCAGCGCATCGAAGGCTTGATGACCCGCGTTAACTTTGCCTCCAAGGGCCTGTTCGTGATGGACGGCTCCAAGCGCAGTTCGCACAGCAATGCCTATTTCACCGGTTTCGGCCCCGCCAAGCGGGTGGTGTTTTACGACACGCTCGTCGCCAACCTGACAGAGCCCGAAATCGAAGCGGTGCTGGCGCACGAACTGGGCCATTTCAAGCTGCGCCACACCCGCAAGCGCACCATGATGATGTCGGTCTTCTTGTTGGCCTTCCTGGCCCTGCTCGGCTATTTGAAGAGCCAGACCTGGTTCTACAGCGGCCTCGGTTTCGATCCGATGCCGGGCGTGCCGAACGACGCCGTGGCGCTGCTGCTGTTCATGCTGGTGCTGCCGGTGTTCACCTTCCTGTTCTCGCCGCTGACCTCGATCAGTTCGCGCAAGCACGAATTTGAAGCGGACGCCTTCGCCGCCACCCACACCGACGCGCGCGACCTGATCTCGGCGCTGGTCAAGATGTACGAAGAAAACGCTTCCACGCTCACGCCCGACCGGCTGCACTCGACCTTTTACGACTCGCATCCGCCGGCCAGCATCCGCATCCATCAACTCAACCTGGCGGTCCGATGAACCTGCTTACCCGAACCTGCGGCGCCAACGCCGCCGCCCTCGATGCCGGCGCCATCGCCGCCCTGCTGCCGCAGGTGCCCGGCTGGACCATCGCCGACGGCAAGCTGCAGCGCAGCTTCAATTTCAAGAATTATTACGACACCATGGCCTTCGTTAACGCGCTGGCCTGGATCAGCCACCATCAGGACCACCATCCGGAACTGACGGTCACCTACAAGGAGTGCGCAGTGCGCTACAACACCCATTCGGCCGGCGGCGCGCTGTCTGACAACGACTTTATCTGCGCGGCGAAAGCCAGCGCGCTGTACGACCAGCGGAGCGGCGCATGAGCGGCCCGGGCGTGCCGGCGGCCACCGGCCTGACCGGCATCATCATCGCCGCCCACGGGCGCCATTACCTGGCCGACGTGGACGGACGCAAGCTGCAATGCGTCACGCGCGGCAAAAAGACCAATATCGCCGTGGGCGACGTGGTCAACCTCAAGATGACGTCGGACGACCAGGCGGTGATCGAATCGATCACCGAGCGCAAGACGCTGCTGTACCGCTCCGACCAGTACAAATCGAAGCTGCTGGCGGCTAACCTGAGCCGCCTGTTCATCGTGGTGGCGACCGAGCCGGGCTTTGCCGACGACCTGATTTCGCGCTCGCTGGTGGCGGCCGAAGCGGCCGGCATCGAGGCCCACCTGATCCTCAACAAGACCGACGTGGCCGACCTGCTGCCCAAGGCGCGCGAGCGCCTGCTGGCCTACACTTCGCTCGGCTACCCGCTGCACGAAGTGTCGGCGCGCGCCAATCCGGAGCACGCGGTGGCCACCCTGATGCCGCTGCTGGAAGGGGAATCGTCGATTTTCATCGGCCAGTCGGGCATGGGCAAGTCGTCGCTGATTAACCTGCTGGTGCCGGACGCCGATATCGCGGTGCGCGAGATTTCGGCGGCGCTCGACACCGGCAAGCACACCACCACCTTCACGCGCCTGTATTCGCTGGGCGGGCATGCCTCGATCATCGACTCGCCGGGGTTCCAGGAGTTCGGGCTGTATCACCTGAGCGAAGGGATGCTGGAACGCGCGTTCGTCGAGTTCGGGCCGTATCTGGGCGGTTGCAAGTTCTACAACTGCCGCCACCTGATCGAGCCGCAGTGCGCGATCCTGACGGCGGTGGCGGAAGGCAAAATCGCCAAATTCCGCCACACGCTGTACGGACAGCTGCTGCACGAGTCGGCGCAGACGCTGTACTGATTGCCGCGCACAGCGCCGGCAGCTCATCGTTCCGTTAGCTCGTCGTTTCCGTTAGTTCGTTGGTCCCCTTTTCAGCATACAATGGCAACACCATCGTAAAGGGGTCCCGGCAATGGAGATGTTCACCGTCGATGTCAACGTTGCACAATGGGAGTCCGCCCTGCCCTCGCTGCGCGGCATGGAACGCTTGCCGGTGCTGCTGCCGCTGGCCTGGCACCTGCGCCAGCGCGATCCGGCCCGCGCCCTGATGCTGGCCGGCGAAGCGCTCTCCCAGCTGCCCCTGTCCGACCTCCCGCCCGACCACTGCGCCAGCCTGGAGGCGCGCATGCACCTGCTGCACGCCGAATGCGAATGGCTCGACGGCGCCCTCGACCTGGCCTGCACCCACGCCCAGGAACTGCTGTCCCGCTTCACCCTCCTGAACGACCATGCCGGCTGCGCCGACGCCCACTGGCTGCTGGCCTGGATCGCGGTCGACCGCGGCGACCATGACGGCAGCGACGCCGCCTTTTCCAGCGCCGCCGCCAGCGCCCGCGAGGGCGGCGACACCTTGCGCTGCGACCTGGCCGAAGCGGCCCTCGCGCGCTGGGCGGTGCTGCGCGACCCCGTCAGCGCGATTGCCCGCTGGGGCGAGCGCTTCGACGCCGACAGCACCCGCCTGCACCCGTCCCTGGCCACCTGGGTCAACGACTTCCTCGGCCTGGCCGCCAGCCAGGCGGCCGACTTCGGCGCCGCCGCCAGCCACTACATGCGCTGCTACGAGTCGGCCCTCGACACCGGCCAGGTGCGCGCCGCCATCACCGCCGCCACCAATATCGGCGAAGACTTCACCATCCTCAACGACCACCACTCGGCGCTCGAATGGGTCCAGTGCGCGCTCGAACTGGCGCGTCCCACCGGCTGGCCGCGCAGCGTCGGCGCCTGCCTGATGCACAGCGCCGACACCCTGCGCCGCCTGGGCCAGCTCGACGCCGCCCACGACATGCTGCAGGAAGCGCTGGCCATCCTGAAACCGCTGGAGAACGCGCGCAGCTACGCCATCGCCCTGCAATACCTGGGCGACCTGTCGCTCGACCAGGGCGACTACGACTGCGCGCTCGATGCCTTTACGCGCCTGGCCGCGCGCGCCGAAGCGCTCGACCAGGCCGACTTTCGCAGCATCGCGCGGCGCGGCCAGGCGCATGCGCTGTCGCACCTGGGCCGCGCCAATGAGGCCATCGCGGTGGCCGCCGACGCCGCCGCCATGGCCGCCGCCCCCGGCTACGCCTACAACCAGATCGCCGCGCTGCGCGTGATGGCCCTCATCCACGCCCAGCATGTGCTGCCGCCGCCGCCCGGCATGGTCGAACCGAATCCGGTGCTGCACTACCTGCAGCAGGCGTTGTCGGTGGCTTCCACCATCGAAGGCTACACGGTGCCGGGCGACCTGTACGACGCCATGGCGCGCGAGTACGCGGCCGCCGGCGACTACGCGCGCGCCTACGAGGTGGCGCTGGCGGCGTCCAGCTCGCGCGAAAAGACCCACAGCCAGGAAGCGACCAACCGCGCCATCGCCATGCAGGTGCATCACCAGACCGAGCACGCGCGCAGCGAGGGCTATCACCACCGCGAGCTGGCCGAATCGGAAGCGCGGCGCGCCGAAATCCTGCAGCGCACCAGCGCCACGCTCGAACGCCTGTCGGCCATCGGCCAGGAAATCACGGCCCACCTGGACGCCGCCGCCGTGTTCCAGGCGCTCGACCGCCACATCCACGGCCTGCTCACCGCCAGCACCTTCGCCATCTACCTGATCGACGCCGCCGGCACCGTGCTTCACCGCGCGTTTGGCGTGGAGCTGGGGCGCGAGCTGCCCAGTCACGCCATTGCCCTGTCCAAGCGCGACGCCTATTCGGTGCGCTGCCTCGACGAGCGGCGCGAAATCTATATCGAGCACTGGCCCGACGCCGAGCACCGCAAGGTGGTGCCGGGCACGATGGTCAATATGAGCGCGCTGTTCGTGCCGCTGTCGGTGGGCGAGCGCGCCATCGGCGTGATGACGGTGCAGGCACCGCAATCGCATGCCTATGGCGAGAACGAGCGCATGATTTTCCGCACCCTGTGCGCGTACGGGGCGATCGCGCTCGATAACGCCGAGGCCTACCGCCAGCTGCAGGATGCGCAGACGCAGCTGGTGTCGCAGGAAAAGCTGGCCGCCTTGGGCTCGCTCATGGCGGGCGTGGCGCACGAACTCAATACCCCGATCGGCAACAGCCTGCTGATCGCCAGCACGATGCAGGAAAAGACCGCCGAAATCGAAGCGCTGATGAACGGGCCGGGCCTGCGCCGCTCCGAGCTGGCCGCCTTCATCACCGATTCGCAGAAGGCGGCCTCGCTGGTGCTGCGCGGGCTCACCAGCGCGGCGGACCTGGTCAACAGCTTCAAGCAGGTGGCGGTCGACCGCACCACCGAGCAGCGCCGCTTCTTCAACCTGCAGCAGGTGTGCCACGAAATCATCGCCACCATGATGAACCGCATCCGCGCGGCCAATCACAACATCGACATGGACGTCTCGGACGCGATCGGGATGGACAGCTATCCGGGGCCGTTCGGCCAGGTCATCACGAACTTCATCAACAACGCGCTGCTGCATGCGTTTGCGCCGGGCCACAGCGGCAGCATGACGCTGACCGCATCGATGCCGGCCGAGGGACGGGTAGTGGTGGAGTTCCACGACAACGGCGGCGGCATCCGGCCCGAGCACCTGGGCCGGATTTTCGATCCGTTTTTTACCACCAAGCTGGGTCAGGGCGGCAGCGGGCTGGGACTGTCGATCAGCTATAACATCGTCACCTCGCTGCTGGGCGGGCAGATCACGGTGGTGAGCAATGCGCAGGACGGCACCAGCTTCGTGCTCGACCTGCCATTGACGGCGCCGGAGCATGCGGGAGCGGACGTGACGGCGATTTACTGAGGCGGCAGCGCGCCTGCCGTGTGAACGGGAGTAGTTGCTACGGAGATTGATTGAACTTATAGTGACCGGATGAACAATCCCTACCAAACCCCGGCAAGCTCCACGGCGGACATCACCCTGCCGACAAGGAAGCGCCCGCTTTCCGTCTGGCTACTTCTGCTCATCCTGGGCGCGACGATGATCTTTCACGCGATCGGCACCGTCGCTTTCTTACGATTCATTGTTTCTTATCAGCCACAGGAGCACATCCGCGTCGTGGAGGGCATCGCCGCACGCCTGGGCATCCTGGTGCTGGGCGGCGCCATCCTGCTCGGCGTCGTGCGCCGGCGCCAGTGGGGGCGCTGGCTCGCCGTGCTCGCCATGGGGGCGCTGACGGCCGCGCTGTTTTTCATACCGGATACGGCGCAGTACGCCAATGAGACCCAACGAAGCGGCGGTTTCGTCGGCCGCACGATCCTGTCTCCGGCACTGATGGCGTGGTGGATCTACGCATTTGGATTCTCGGCCAAGGCCAGACGCTATTTCGGGAATTGACATGCGCAGGCGGGGTTGGGATGAATTGGCCGGGTGGCGCCGGTGCGGTTTTCCGGGTTGCCCCCGGCAAATTATCAAAACCCTTATAATTGATCCGCAACCCTACGCCAGGGCCCGGCCGCGCGCGGCTCACGCATTCAATCGTTGTGTCTATGTCTACAAATAAACCGATCAAGCACTTCCTCCAGTTTTCCGACTTCACCCTGGCCGAGTTCGAGTACGTCATCGAACGCGCCAGGATCATCAAGCGAAAATTCAAGAACTACGAGGTCTACCATCCCCTGATCGACCGTACCCTGGTCATGGTGTTCGAGAAAAACTCGACCCGCACCCGCCTCTCGTTCGAGGCCGGCATGCACCAGCTGGGCGGCGCCGCCATCTACCTGAACACCCGCGACAGCCAGCTCGGACGCGGCGAGCCGGTGGAAGACGCCGGCCAGGTCATGAGCCGCATGTGCGACATCATCATGGTGCGCACCTTCGGCCAGGACATCATCGAGCGCTTCGCCGCCCATTCGCGCGTGCCGGTGATTAACGGGCTGACCAACGAACACCATCCCTGCCAGGTGCTGGCCGATATCTTCACCTACGTCGAACACCGCGGCTCGATCGCCGGCAAGATCGTCACCTGGGTGGGCGACGCCAACAACATGCTGTACTCCTGGCTGCAGGCGGCCGAAGTGTTCGGCTTCCACCTGAACGTATCGACTCCGAAGGGCTACGACATCGACCACTCCCTGGTGTCGACCTCCCGCTTCACCGTCTTCGACAACCCGTCGGACGCGTGCCAGGGCGCCCATCTGGTCAACACCGACGTGTGGACCAGCATGGGCTACGAGAAGGAAAACGCGGCGCGCCTGGCAGCCTTCGACGGCTACATCGTCGATGCCGCCAAGATGGCGCGCGCCGCACCGGACGCGCTCTTCATGCACTGCCTGCCCGCCCACCGCGGCGAGGAAGTCGCGGCCGAGGTCATCGACGGACCGCAGTCGGTGGTCTGGGACGAGGCCGAAAACCGCCTGCACGTGCAGAAGGCGCTGATCGAATACCTGCTGCTCGGCCAGATTGCCGGCAGCGCGGAATAACAACACACCATCGTCAACCCAAGATTGGAATTTCCATGAGCGACATCAAAAAAGTAGTCCTCGCCTATTCGGGCGGCCTGGACACCTCGGTCATCCTCAAGTGGCTGCAGGATAACTACAAGTGCGAGATCGTCACCTTCACCGCCGACCTGGGCCAGGGCGAAGAACTGGAACCGGCGCGCGCGAAAGCGATCAAGTTCGGCATCAAGCCGGAGAATATCTATATCGACGACGTGCGCGAAGAATTCGTGCGCGACTTCGTATTCCCGATGTTCCGCGCCAACACCGTGTACGAAGGCGAATACCTGCTGGGCACCTCGATCGCCCGTCCCCTGATCGCCAAGCGCCTGATCGAAATCACGCGCGCCACCGGCGCCGACGCGATTTCGCACGGCGCCACCGGCAAGGGCAACGACCAGGTGCGCTTCGAACTGGGCGCGTATGCGCTCAAGCCGGACGTCAAGATCATCGCCCCGTGGCGCGAATGGGACCTGCTGTCGCGCGAAAAACTGCTGAAGTACGCGGAAGATGCCGGCATCGCCGTCGACATGAAGCACAAGAACGGCGGCGCGCCCTACTCGATGGACGCCAACCTGCTGCACATCTCCTTCGAAGGCCGGCATCTGGAAAACCCGAGCGCCGAAGCCGAGGAAAGCATGTGGCGCTGGACCGTCAGCCCGGAAGCGGCGCCCGACCAGGCCGAGTACCTGGACCTCGAATACGAAAAAGGCGACATCGTGGCCATCAACGGCGTGCGCATGTCGCCGGCCGCCGTGCTGACGGAACTGAACCGCCTGGGCGGCAAGCATGGCATCGGCCGCCTGGACCTGGTGGAGAACCGCTACGTCGGCATGAAGTCGCGCGGCTGCTACGAAACCCCGGGCGGCACCATCATGCTGCGCGGCCACCGCGCCATCGAATCGATCACCCTGGACCGCGAAGTGGCCCACCTCAAGGATGACCTGATGCCGCGCTACGCGTCGATGATTTACAACGGTTACTGGTGGGCGCCCGAGCGCGTCGCGCTGCAAACCCTGATCGACCACACCCAGCAGACCGTCAACGGCTGGGTTCGCATGAAGCTGTACAAGGGCAACGTGATCGTCGTCTCGCGCGATTCCAGGACCGATTCGCTGTTCGACATGAACATCGCTACTTTTGATGAAGATGGCGGCGCCTACAACCAGGCCGATGCCGGCGGTTTCATCAAGCTCAATGCCCTGCGCATGCGCATCGCCGCCGTGGCCCGCGAAAAGCGCGGCCAGTAAGCACTCACAAGCCTCGCAACACTCTCCCCGGTGGGCCGCGCGCCCGCCGGCCGGCGCGGTCCGCATGCGGCCGCGCTCTTCCCTCCCCCGTAAAAATTTCCCGTTCTCCACGGCGAAACGTCCCGTGCTGTGCCTCAACGATGTTACATTTATAGAGAACAACACCGGACCCGGAGAGACCCATGTTTACAGACCTGAGCATCAAGAACAAGCTGTTTCTCGGCTTCGGCGCCATCGTCGCCATCATCCTGTTCCTGCTGATTCTGGCCTACAACAATTTCTCCAAGATGTCGGATGCCAACCGCTGGGACCGCCATACCCTGGAAGTACTGCTAGAAACCAACAAAATCGCCACCAACGTGCTGGAAATCCAGGCCGAGGTGCGCGGCTTCCTGCTCACTGGCGACGAACGCTTCCTGACGCCCCAGATCAATGAAGAGAAGTTCCTTGAGGAAAATATCCGCCGTGCCATCCTGCTGACCGGCGACAATCCGACGCAGAACGCGCGCGTGCGCAAGGTCGATGAGTTGACCGGGGTCTGGCTCAAGAACGTGATCCGCCCGCTGATCGCCAAGCGCCGCGCGCTCGGCAAGACGCCCGACGCCGCCGAGCAGATGACCCGCTCGCCCGAACTGGCCAACGGTTTCCAGGCCGTGAGCGACGTGCGCGCCCTGATCGCCCAGATCGGCGAGGAAGAAGGCGGCTTGCTGGCGGCCCGCAGCGCCGAATCGGCGCAACTGCAAAAAACCATGTCGCGGCTGCTCAGCGTGGGCGGCGTCATCTGCGTGGCGCTGGCCTCGATCGTGGCCTGGATGCTGGCGCGTGCGCTGCTCAACCCGCTCAACAACCTGACCGAGGCGGTCGGCAAGATCGCCTCGGGACAGCAGTCGGCGCGCGCTTCCGTGGTCTCGCGCGACGAGCTGGGGAAAGTGACCGAAGAATTCAACCGCATGGCGCAGTCGATCCAGGACAGCCAGGCCAACGAGGCCGCCGCCACCAATGCGTTGCGGGCCAATGTCGACGCCCTGCTCGACGTGGTCTCCAAGGCCGCCATCGGCGACCTGACCGGCACCGTCACCATCACCGGCAGCGACGCCATCGGACGCATGGGCGAAGGCCTGAAAACCATGGTCGGCAACCTGCGCATCCTGCTCAACAACGTGCAAAAGGCCGGCATCCAGGTCACCACCTCGGCCACCGAAATCGCCGCCTCGGCCAAGCAGCAGGAAGCGACCGGCATCGAGCAGGCCCAGACCAGCATCGAAATCCTCTCGACCACCAAGGAAATCTCGGCCAACACCACCCAGCTGCTCAAGACCATGGAAGACGCCACCGCGGTGGCCGACTACACCACCAGCGCCACCGCCGACGCCCAGCAAAACCTGAAACGCATGGACAGCACCATGCAGCACATGGTCTCGGCCACCGATTCGATCAATGCCAAGCTGGCGGCGCTGTCGGAAAAGGCCAGCAACATCAACAGTGTGCTCATTACGATTACCAAGGTCGCCGACCAGACCAACATCCTCTCGCTCAACGCGGCCATCGAGGCCGAAAAAGCCGGCGACGCCGGACGCGGCTTCTCGGTGGTGGCCACCGAAATCCGGCGCCTGGCCGACCAGACCTCGGTGTCGACCTGGGACATCGAGCAAATGCTCAAGGAAATGCAGTCGGCGGTATCGGCCAGCGTGATGGGCATGGACAAATTCTCCGAAGAGATCCGGCGCAGCGTGGGCGAAGTGCGCCAGGTGGGCGAACAGCTCTCCACCGTGATGGACCAGGTGCAGAAGCTGGCGCCCCAGTTCGACCTGGTGCTGCAGGGGATGCAGTCGCAGGCGGTGGGCGCCTCGCAGATTTCCGACACCATGATGCAACTGAACGACGCCACCCAGCAGACCGTCGAATCGCTGAAAGCGACCAGCGAAGCGGTGCACCAGCTGCAGTACGCGGCCAGCGACCTGCAATCGTCGGTGGCGACCTTCTCGGTCAACACCTGACCGGCTGCGGCGATGAAAGTCATGGTCTTTCATATCGGCGCCGACCGCTACGCCCTGCCCCTGTGGGCGGTGGCGCGGGTGCTGCCGGCCGCCGCCCTCAAGGCCATTCCGCTCGCGCCAGGCTACGTGGCCGGCCTGCTCGACCTGCACGGCGCGCCGGTGCCGGTGATCGACCTCTCAAGCCTGGCCGGAATGCCGCCCAGGCAGCTGTGGTACGACTCGCGCATCATCCTGGTCGACTATCCGGTCGCCGACGGCAGTGCGGACGGGGCCACGCGCCCGCTTGGCCTGCTGGCCGAACACGTGATCGGCGTCGAAACCATCGATAGCGCCGCGCTGGCCGATGCGGGCGTGAGCGGCGCCCCCTTCCTGGGCCAGGTGGCCGCCGACGGCGCCGGCATGCTGCAGCTGGTCAGCCTGGCGCAGCTGCTTGCCCCCGACGTGCGCGCGCAACTGTTCCCCGCCAGCGGAGCGGCGGCATGAAGGCGCGCGACCTCCTGCAGCAGGTAACGGGGCTGAACCTGACCGACGCCGTGGTGAACCGCGCCGTCGAACGGCGCATGCAGGCGCTCGCGCTGGACGACGTGCGCGCCTACGACCGCCTGCTCGCGAACGGCGCGGCGGAACTGGGCGCGCTGACCGAACTGGTGGTGGTGCCCGAATCGTGGATGTTCCGCGACGCCGAAGCGTTTGTCGCGGCCACCGCCTTCATCGGGCGGCGCCTGGCGGCCAAGCCGGCGCGCCCGGTGCGCATCCTGTCGGTGCCGTGCGCCGGCGGCGAAGAACCGTATTCGATGGCCATGTCGCTGCAAAACGCCGGCGTGGCCGCCAGCGACTATGCGATCGACGCGGTCGACCTGTCCGAGGTGGCGCTGGCGCGCGCGCGCGCCGGGCGCTACACCCGCAACGCCTTTCGCGGCCGCCACCTCGATTTCCGCGAACGCTACTTCGTGGCCGCCGGCGCCGAGTACCAGATCGGCGACGACATCCGCGCCCAGGTGAGCTTCAACCAGGCCAACCTGCTCGACCCCGCCTTTTCCAACCGGCCGGGCTACTACGACGTGGTCTTTTGCCGCAATCTGCTGATCTACTTCGACGACCCCACCGTGGCCACCGCCATCGCCAGCCTGGCGCGCCTGCTGGCCGACGACGGCATCCTGTTCGCCGGGTATGCCGAGGTGCCGGCGTTCTGCCGCAACGGCTTCGGGGCGCTGCGCGCGCCGGGCGCGTTCGCCCTCGAAAAGACCGGCGCCCACGCCTCCTGGCCGGCGCGCATCCCGGCGCGCCAGCACGTGCGCCCGCTGGCGCCGGCGCGGCCCGCAGCACCCGCGCCGGCGCCGCCGGCACCGCCATCCATCGCGCGCCCGCTGCGTGCCGCGCCGCCGGCAGCCGCGCGCCCCGCCCAGGCGGACATGCTGGCGCGCGCGCGCCGCCAGGCCGACCTGGGCGACTACCAGGGTGCCGCCGCGGCCTGCCGCGAACTGCTGGAACAGAACCCCGATTCGGCCGATGCCTACTTCATCCTCGGCATGGTCAGCGAATGCGAACAGCGCCTGGCCGAAGCGGGCGACCACTGGCGCCGCTGCGTCTACCTGCAGCCGGACCACTACGAAGCGCTGTGCCACCTGGCGCTGCTGGCCGAGCAAAGCGGCGAGCCGGCCCAGGCGGCCGCCCTCAAGCAGCGCGCCGCGCGCATCTATCAGCGCCGCAATGACGGCGACCAACGCAAAGGCGCACAATGAGCACCGCGCCCGGCCAGCCGCACGCGCCCGGCCTCGACGATTGCTGGAACAGGATCGGCGTGGCCGGCGACCTCAGTTGCCCCAAGCTCGCACAGCATGTCCACTGCCGCAACTGCGATGTGTACGAGGGCGCGGCGCGCCACAGCATGCAGCGTCCGGTGGGGCCGGGCTACCGCGAAGACTGGGCCGCCCTGCTGCGCCAGCCGCAGGCCGCGCGCGTGCAGCACGACAGCTCCGGGCTGGTATTTCGCCTGGGGCGCGAATGGCTGCTGCTGCCGACCCGGATGGTGTCCGCGGTCGCGCCGCTCGCCGCCAGCCACTCGCTGCCGCACCGCAGCGGCGGCGCGCTGACCGGCATCGTCAATGTCGGCGGCACCCTGACGCCCTCGATCGCACTGTCCAGCCTGCTCGGCATCGACGACAACGATGCCGCGGTCCAGCGCGGACGCCACGTGTTCGCGCGCTTGCTCGTCATCGTCTGGGAAGAGCAGCGCTTCGCCCTGCCGGTGGCCGACCTGCACGGCATCCTGCGCTACGGCGCGGCCAGCGTGGGCGCGCCGGCGGCCACCCTCAACAAGGGCCTGCAGCGCTTCATCACCGGCGTGCTGACCCATGACGACATGCGCATCGGCGTGCTGGACGCCCCGCTGATCGGCCACCAGATGACCAGGCTGCTGCGATGAGCACCGGCAGCGGCGACCTCAGTCAATTCTCGATGCTCGACCTGTTCCGCATGGAGGCGGACGGCCAGACCCAGATCCTCACCGATGGCCTGTTGAGCATGGAGCGCGGCGGCGGCGACGCCGCCACCGCCGAAGCGATGATGCGCGCCGCCCATTCGATCAAGGGCGCGGCCGCCATCGTCGGCCTGGACGTGGTGGTGCAGCTGGCGCACGGCATGGAAGACGCCTTCATCGCGGCCCAGCATGGCCAGCTGCAGCTCACGCCCGCGCGCATCGACGCGCTGCTGGCCGGGGTCGACCTGATACTGCAGTTCTCGACCCTGGACGAGGCATCGCTGCCGGCCTGGCTGGAGCAGCACGGCGCGCGCATCGGCGCCGCCATGAACAGCATCGCCGGCATCGCCCAGATCCAGTCGGCGCCGGAGCTGGAGCTGGAAGCGTACCCGGTCACGGTCCCGGTCCCGGCGCCAGCTGCGCCGCCAGGGCCCGAAGCCGCCGCGGCGCCGCCTGCGCCTGAGGAAACGGCGCCGCATCGGGTCCAGGGCGCGCCCAAGGCGGCCCAGAACTTCGACCGCCTGCTGGCCCTGGCCAGCGAATCGCGCATCAATGCGCACCAGATGCACCCCTTCATCGCACAGCTGCAGCGCTTCAAGCGCAACCAGGCCAGCCTGTTCCAGGCGCTCGAACAGCTGCACGACGCCGTGGTGCGCAGCGGCGACCAGGCCTTGATCGAACAATCGGCCCTGACCGGCCAGAAGGCCCATCCGCTCAAGCAGTTCATGCTCGAACACATGGCCGACATCGAAAGCTACGAGCGGCGCCTGCTGGGCGTATCGAAAAACCTGGTGGACGAAGTGCTGACCTTGCGCATGCGCCCTTTCCGCGACGGCGTGCAAGCGTTCCCGCGCATGGTG
Source organism: Massilia scottii (assembly GCF_030846495.1). Taxonomy (NCBI): domain Bacteria; kingdom Pseudomonadati; phylum Pseudomonadota; class Betaproteobacteria; order Burkholderiales; family Oxalobacteraceae; genus Massilia; species Massilia scottii. The sequence continues at coordinate 30,460 of NZ_JAVCWM010000012.1, forward strand.
CGCGACCTGGCGCGCAGCCTGGGGAAAGAAGCGCAGCTGCAGATCGAAGGCGAAGAGACGCTGGTCGACCGCGACATCCTGGCGCGCATCGAAAGCCCGCTCAACCACATGCTGCGCAACGCCGTCGACCATGGCATGGAAAGCGCGTCCGAACGGATCGCCGCCGGCAAGCCGGCGCTGGGCACCATCGTGCTCGAAGCCCGCCACCGCGCCGGCATGCTCGGTATCGAGATCCGCGACGACGGGCGCGGGGTCGACATCGAACGCATCCGGCGCCAGGTGGTCGAGCGCAAGATGGCCAGCGCCGCGATGGCCGAAGCCATGTCGCAGCCGGAGCTGATCGAATTCCTGTTCCTGCCCGCCTTCAGCCTGAAGGAAACCACCAGCGCCATTTCCGGGCGCGGCGTGGGGCTCGACATCGTGCACCAGACCATCCGCGAACAGAATGGCACGGTGCGCATCGAGTCCACCCCGGGCGAGGGCTTCCATACCTTCATCACGCTGCCGCTGACGCAGTCGATCGTGCGCGCGCTGGTGGTCGACGTGCAGGGCGAAGCCTACGCGATCCCGATCGTCAAGGTCGAACGGGTGCTCAAGGTTCCGCAAAGCGAGATCCACACCCTGGAGAACAAGCAGTTCTTCGACTTCGGCGGCGAGCACCTCGGGCTCGTTTCGGCCGCCCAGGTGCTGGAACTGGGCCAGATCGGCAGCGGCGCCGGCGAACTGCCGGTGGTGGTGATCGGCGCGGCCCAGCGCCGCTACGCGCTGGTGGTCGACGCCATCCGCGGCGAGCAAAGCCTGGCGGTGCAGGCGCTCGACCCGATCTTCGGCAAGATGCGCGACATCAGCGCCGGCGCCCTGCTCGACGACGGCGCCCCGGTCCTGATCCTCGACGTGCCCGACCTGCTGCTGTCGATCGACAAGCTGCTGCACGAAGGCGGCCTGCACCAGCTGGGCGCGCGCGGCGGCCCCGAAAAACGCAAGGTCAAGCGCATCCTGGTGGTGGACGACTCGCTCACCGTGCGCGAAATGGAACGCAAGCTGCTGCAGGGCCGCGGCTTCCAGGTCGATATCGCCATCGACGGCATCGACGGCTGGAACGTGGTACGCAGCGGCGACTACGACCTTTTAATCACCGACGTCGACATGCCGCGCATGGACGGCATCGAACTCGTTAGCCTGGTCAAGAAAGATATCCACTTGTACAAACTGCCCGTCATGATCGTCTCCTACAAGGACCGCCCGGAAGACCGCGCGCGCGGCATGAGCGCCGGCGCCGACTACTACCTGACCAAGGGCAGCTTCCACGACGAGACCCTGCTCAACGCCGTGTTCGACCTGATCGGAGAAGCGGGCCTATGAAAATCGGCATCGCCAACGACGTCGCCATGGCGGCCGAAGCGCTGCGCCGCGTGGTGGCCAGCACCAGCGAGCACCAGGTGGTGTGGATCGCCCGCACCGGCCTGGAAGCGGTGCGCATGTGCGTCGACAACCGTCCCGACCTGATTTTGATGGACCTGAACATGCCGGAGCTGGACGGGGTCGAAGCGACGCGCCAGATCATGGAAAAGGCGCCGTGCGCGATCCTGGTCGTTACCGGCCAGCCGCAGGACAACGTCAGCCAGGTATTCCGCGCGCTCGGCGCCGGCGCGCTCGACGTCACCGCCACGCCGCTGCTGGCGCGCGGCGGCGGGGGCGATGCCGCGCTGCTGCACAAGATCAAGACCATCGGCAAACTGATTCGCGTCAGCGGCGCCGACGCCCATCCCACGCAGCCGCCCGACCGCTTCGACGGCAGGATCAAGCACCTGCTGGCGATCGGGTCCTCGACCGGCGGCCCGATCGCGGTGGCCAAGGTGCTGGCCGGCTGGACGCCGGCGCCCGGCACCGCCATCGTGGTGGTCCAGCACATCGATGAAAACTTCGCCGCCCATTTTTCCAAGTGGCTGGGCGAACAGCTGGTCATGCCGGTGCGCGTGATCGACGACGGCGACGCGCTCGAAGCGGGCTGCGTGCAGATCGCCCGCACCAACGACCACCTGGTCATGAGCGCGCGCCACCGCCTGCACTACGACGAAGCGCCGCGCGACTACGCCTACCGGCCCTCGGTCGACGTGTTTTTCCATTGCGTGGCGCGGCACTGGGATGGCGACGCCACCGGCGTGCTGCTGACCGGGATGGGGCGCGACGGCGCCAACGGCCTGCTCGCCATGCGCCAGGCCGGCAAGACCACCATCGCCCAGGACCAGGCCAGCAGCGCTGTGTACGGAATGCCACGCGCCGCCGCCGAGATTGATGCCGCGCAGCAAATTTTGTCCTTGGAAAACATCGGACGGGCATTGCGCAGTAGAATTGGGACCAAACCGGCCGGGAACTAGCGCCGGGCTCCTTACCGAAAAGCTGATACCGATGTCCGACGTTTACAAAACCTACATGCCGGAGCCGGCCGTTTTCAAGGTCCGGGTCCTGATGGTGGACGACCAGCCGATCATCGTCGAGGCGGTGCGGCGCATGCTGGCCGACCAGGCGGACATCGAATACCACTACGTGCTCGACTCGACGCTGGCACGCGAGACCGCCGAGCAGCTGCAGCCGACCGTGATCCTGCAAGACCTGGTCATGCCCGGCATCGACGGCTTCGGGCTGATCGCGCTGTACCGCGAGCACGACTACCTGCGCCACGTGCCGGTGATCGTGCTCTCGGCCAAGGAAGACCCCAAGCTCAAGGCGCACAGCTTCGCCGTGGGCGCCAACGATTACCTGGTCAAGCTGCCGGACCGGCTCGAACTGCTGGCGCGGGTGCGCTACCACTCGGCGGCGCACATCAGCCGGCTGCAGCGCGACGAAGCGTTTCGCTTCCTGCGCGAAAGCCAGCACAAGCTGGCCGAAGCGAACATCGAACTGCAAAAGCTCGCCGCGCTGGACGGCCTGACCGGGATCGCCAACCGGCGCCGTTTCGACGACGTCATCAAGCTCGAATGGCAGCGCGGACAACGCGAACAAAAGCCGCTGTCGGTGCTGATGTGCGACATCGACTGCTTCAAGGCCTACAACGACAGCTTCGGCCACCTGCCGGGCGACCTGTGCCTGAAAAAGACCGCGGCCGTGCTCACCGAGAACCTCAAGCGTCCGGCCGACCTGGCGGCGCGCTACGGCGGCGAAGAGTTTGCCATCATCCTGCCCGAGACCGACCTGGCCGGCGCGCAAGTGGTGGCCGATGCCGTGCGCAGCCACCTGGAAAAGCTGGCGCTGGACAATCCGCAAGCGCCGGGCGGCATTGTCACCATGTCGATCGGCGTGGCCAGCGTGGTCCCTTCGCGCGCCGATACGCCCGAAAAACTGACCGCACGCGCCGACAAGGCCCTGTACGCCGCCAAGACGAGCGGGCGCAACCGCGTGTGCCTGGCCCACGCCGAGGCCGAGGCAGCACCTATTCCCACCTGAAGAAGGAAGTCCATGAGCATGATTCAAAACGTCGCCGTCAGCAAGAAATCGAATATCTACTTCGACGGCAAATGCGTCTCGCACACGCTGTTGCTGGCCGATGGCAGCAAGAAAACGGTGGGCGTGATTTTCCCGTCGCAGCTGACGTTCAACACGGCGGCGCCGGAAGTGATGGAAATCGTCGCCGGCAAATGCCGGGTGAAGCTGGCGGGCAGCGACGCGTGGCAAGACTACGCGGCGGGCGAGCGCTTCAGCGTCGGCGCCAACACCGCCTTCGACATCGACACGACCGAGACGCTCGACTACGTCTGCCACTTCGGCTGAGCTGCGGCGGGCACATTCCCGACGAAAAACGGACGCCGCCCGGCGTCCGTTTTTCGTCCGTCCTTAACTTCGTCCGTCCTTGACTGCTACGAGCGATTACTGCACAAAGCGGATCTGGCGCAGCTTGTACTTCACCCCCTGCTGATCGCCCCACTTCGGCAAGGTGCCGAACGGCATGCCGATGTTGCGCAGGTCGAAGCAGGGATCGGCCGCCGCAATCAGCGCGCTGACCTTGACCGTGACCGGCGTCCAGCTACCCGGGGCCGGACGGCCGAACAGATGATCGCCCGACTTGCAATTGGTGCCCGGGCTTTCCATCTTGACCGCCAGGCCGCCGCTGTTGGCTCCATAGCTGCCGACATTGATCTCGAACTGCAGGGTGCCACCGGCGAAGTTGCTCAGGTTCACAGGCGTGCCGGTGATCATCGCCAGGCCGTCGCCACCGTCGGCGGCGAAGTTCAAGTCCAGCCCCTCAGCGGGCGTGATGGTGGCCCTGGTGTGGCTGCCATTGGACGAGTAAGTGGTCAGCACCAGGTCGCCGGTCAGCGCGCCCGCGTTGAACACGCCGTAAGTCGGTCCCGGCAGCGGCGGCCCGAAGACCACCGGTGGCGGCACCAGACTGGCGCAGGTGGCGGCATCGGCATCCCTGGCTGCGCCCGGCACCCAGCGGATGTTGGCAAACGAGGCGACAAACGCTTGCTCGGTATAGACCAGGAACGGCGTGTCGATCAGGGTGAAGTCGGCGCCCTTGGCGGCAAAGCAGGCCAGCGGCAATTTCACGGTACGCTTCGCCTCCAGCGGCAAGCCCCTGAACAAGGTCGTGGCGTCCACTTCGCCCGCGCAAGGGTGCTTGCAGTCCACGCGCATTTTCACCGCGCCGGCCGGCGCCTTGTGCACGATGGTATCGAATACCAGGGCCGCGTCGGCGTTGAGGTAGGCTTCACGGTCGGCCGTGCTGGCCGCTTGCGAATAAAACTGGCCGGCGCCGCTCCAGGTGATTTTCTTGCCGTCCTGCTGGACATTGATCTGGGTGGTCTCTGCCTTGACGTTGGGCAAGGTCGTGACCGCGTTCAAGTCGGCGCCCAGCGCCAGCGACCAGGCGCTCGGGTCGCCGATACGGGCCGTGTAGGGCGCCTGGTCGGCCGAACGGAACACCTCCAGATCGCTACTCGCCTGGCTGCCGTTACCGGCGATCTGGGCACAACCGAGGGTCGGCGCCGTTTCGTCGAGCTTGGCCAGCCTGGTGTCGTCCGCGTAGCGCATCCCGAAGCCATAGGCAAATAGCGGATCGTAGTTGGCATCGCCTTTATTGGCCATCTGGCAAGCCGTTTTCGGCCAGGAGAACGACAGCTTGCCGTTCAGGTCCAGATTGACGTCGCCATTGTCCTTGCGGAACAGGACATCGGTGACACCCTTGCCTTCGGTGCCGGGCAGCCAGGCCACCACGAACGCGCTTGAGCGGTTCAGTTCCCTGTTGACCCAGACCGGACGGCCGGTGATCAGCACCGTGACCACCGGCACGCCCTTGCCGCTGACGGCATCGAGCACGGCCAGGTCTTCCGGATGGCGGCGCGCGTGCTCCAGGGTGCCGCTCCTGCCGATGTCGCCCACGCCTTCGGCGTACGGGGTTTCGCCGATGACGGCGATGACGGCCTTGAAGTCGGCCACCCTGACGTCGGCGGCGTCCTGGCGGTAGACCACGTTGGCCTCGCCGGCCACCGATTTGATCGCCGTCAGGATGCTGTCGGCGTTCGGGAAGTCGGCATTGGTATTGGCCGTGCCCTGCCAGGTGAGCGACCAGCCGCCGGTTTGATTGGACAGGTTGTCGGCGCTTTTGCCGACCACCAGGATTTTTTCACCGCGCTTGAGCGGCAACACCTTGTTGTCGTTTTTCAGCAGCACCAGCGACTTTTGCACAGCTTCGCGCGCCAGGGCACGATGCTGCAAACGGCTGGCATCGGTGTAGGGGCGTTCGAGCGGCGCCTTGGCGCTCATGATGCCGGCGCGAAATTTCACGCGCAGGATGCGGGTGACGGCATCATCGATGCGCGCCAGCGGAATCTCGCCCTTGTTGACCGAGGCGATGGTGTTGTCGATAAACTCTTTCCACTTGTCCGGGACCATGATCATGTCGACCCCGGCATTGATCGCTTGTGGGCAACTGCCGTCGCTGCAGCCCGCCACCTGGGCGTGGCCGTTCCAGTCACCGATGACGAAGCCGTCGAAGCCCATCTTGGTCTTGAGCACATCGGTCAGCATCTCTTTGCTGCCGTGCATCTTACCGACCTTGATATTCAAGCTGTCATTGTCCCAGCTGTTAAACGAGGCCATCACGGTCTGGGCACCGGCGCCCAGGGCGTGGTAATACCCCTGGCCATGAATGTTGATCATGTCGTTGCGGCTGGACATGTTGACGCCCTGATCCCTGCCCAGATCGGTGCCGCCGTCGCCGATGAAGTGCTTGGCCGTGGCGATGACGTTGCCGCTGCCGGCAAAATCGTTCTGCAAGCCCTTGACCATTTCACGCGCGTATTTGGTGACAATCAAGGGATCTTCGGAATACCCTTCATAGGTGCGACCCCAGCGGTCGTCGCGCACCACCGCGAGGGTCGGGGCGAAGGTCCAGTCGATACCGGTGGAGTACACCTGAGCGGCCACGGCCGCGCCGATGCGGCGCATCATGGCCGGATCGTTGGCCGCGCCCAGGCCGATGTTATGCGGGAACATGGTGGCGCCGAACACATTATTGTGGCCGTGCACCGCGTCGGTACCCCAGATCACCGGGATCCTGACCTTGGCATCGGTGGCCATCGACGCTTTCCAGTAGGCGTCGGCCAGCTTGACCCACTCTGCCGGCGCGGCCAGCTTATCGTTACCCGGAAAAGAACCACCGCCGTTGAGCACCGAACCGATGTAGTACTGGCGCACCTGGTCCGGGGTGATGCTCTTGATTTCAGGCTGGGTCATCTGTCCGACTTTCTCGGCCAGGGTCATCCCGGCAACGATGGCGGCGATGGCGGACTCGATCGCCGGATCTTTCTTGATATCGCTCGTCACGTGCGGGAAATCGCTGTACTGCGTCACCTTGTCGACGGCGACTGGCGGCGTGGGGGTTTCCGGCCTGGCCGGGTCGCTGTCGCCATCGCAGGCGGCCAGCATGGCGCCACAGGCGGCCGCTGCCAGCCCGCTCCGGATCAAGGTACGTAACTTGTCTTGCATAGTGTTTGTCTCCCGTTTGAATGGCCGGCGCCCCAAATTGGAAGCGCTTCCTTTTGCACATTCATTATTTATCAGAATTGATTAAAAAGATAATATTTTCTGATCTATCGACGGGATTGGCGCGCCCGCCACAGGCGCGCAGGGGCAGGCTAGATGAAGACGGGCTCGGTTTCGAGGGCGACGCCGAAACGCGCCAGCACATCGGCCTGGATCGCCCGCGCCAGCGCCAGCACCTCGGCGCCGCTCGCGCCGCCGCGGTTGACCAGCACCAGCGCCTGCTTGTCGTAGACGCCGGCCGCGCCCAGGCTGCGTCCTTTCCAGCCGCACTGGTCGATCAGCCATCCGGCCGCCAGCTTTTCGCTGCCGTCGCCCTGTGCGTGGTGCACCAGCGCCGGATGCGCCGCCAGCAAGGCCGCACACTGCGCGCTGCCGACCACGGGATTCTTGAAGAAGCTGCCGGCGTTGCCGATCCGGGCGGGATCGGGCAGCTTGCGCCGCCTGATCGCCACCACCGCGTCGCTGACCTGCTGCGCCGTGGGCGAGGCCAGCCCCGCGCCAGCGACTTCCTGCGCCAGCTCGGCATACTTCAGGTTCGGCGTCCACGCGCGCGGCAGCGCGAAGGTGACGTCGACAATCACCAGCCCCGCTCCATCGGCATGCTTGAACACGCTGTCGCGGTAGCCGAAGCGGCAGGCCGCCGCATCCATCACGCGCACGCGTCCGCTGGCCAGCTCGACCACGGTCAGCGAGTGGAACAGGTCCTTCACTTCCGCCCCGTAGGCGCCGATGTTCTGGATCGGCGAGGCCCCCGCCGTGCCGGGAATGAGGGCCATGTTTTCCAGCCCGCCCAGCCCCTGCGCCAGCGTCCATTGCACGAAGCCGTGCCAGTTCTCGCCGGCCCCGGCCCGCACCAGGATGCTGCCGCCCTGCTCGCCCAGCACCGCGCGCCCTTCAATGCCCATGTGCAGCACCAAACCGTCGAAGTCGCCCGTGAGGACGATGTTGCTGCCGCCCCCGAGCAGCAGGCGCGGCAGCGCGGCAAGGACCGGATCGGCCATCACTTGCGCCAGCTGTTCCACCCGGGTGAGCTTGAGATAGGCGCGCGCGCGCGCGTCGATGCCGAAGGTATTGACGCCGCGCAGGGAGAAATCGGGCGAAATGACAAGGTCTGGTTGCATGAATGAGCGTCGTTTAAGCATTTAGGGGGCCAATCCGGTAAAAAACCGGGTCAGCACAGGGGCGCCGCCCCGGTTGTCCGTTAAAATATCGGCATTCTACATTTTGCAAGTAAAAGGATCCCATTATGCCGTCGTTTGATGTCGTCTCCGAAGCAGACATGATCGAAGTGAAAAACGCTGTCGAACAATCGAACAAGGAAATCACCACCCGTTTCGATTTCAAGGGCAGTTCCGCCAAGGTCGAGCAGAAGGAGTGCGAACTGACCGCCTTCGCCGATTCCGATTTCCAGCTCTCGCAAGTGCGCGATGTGCTGACCAACAAGCTGGCCAAGCGCAAGGTCGATGTGCGTTTCCTCGACGAGGGCAAGATCGAGAAAATCGGCGGCGACAAGGTCAAGCAGGTGATCAAGGTGAAAAACGGCATCGAAACCGACGATGCCAAGAAGATCGTCAAGGTCATCAAGGATAGCAAGATGAAGGTCCAGGCCAGCATCCAGGGCGAGTCGGTACGCGTGACCGGCGCCAAGCGCGACGATCTGCAGGCCGCCATGGCCATGCTGCGCAAGGATGTGCCGGACATGCCGCTGGAATTTAATAACTTCCGCGATTGATCGGACAGCACGATCAATCGGGGCGATTCGGGTCCGTGGATCCGGAAATCGCCGACAATACGGCGGTATTAGGCGCTGTATTGCTAGTTGGATAGGCGATCACCCGGGCAGTGCCCGGCGTGCTTGGGGTAGAATTGTGGGTGTGCAAGCTGGCTACGGCAGCCGCGCCAGCGCACCAGTAAACTTGGCAGTCTAAGGATAGCAATGAAACGTGTTGATGATTTCCGCCTGCGTCTGGGCAACAAGGAATATGTGCCCATCATGATCGGTGGCATGGGCGTCGATATTTCGACTTCCGAACTGGCACTCGAAGCGGCGCGCCTGGGCGGGATCGGGCATATTTCGGATGCCATGGTCGAGGATGTCTCGGACCGCAAGTTCGACACCAGCTATGTGAAAGACAAGACCAAGACCTATAAGTTCAACATCAATAACATGGACAAGGCGGTGGTGCAGTTCGACCTGGCCCGCCTGGCCGATGCCACCCGCCGCCACGTGGGCGCGACCATGGAAGCGAAACGCGGCGATGGCCTCATTTTCGTGAACTGCATGGAAAAGCTGACCATGAATTCGCCGCGCGAAACCCTGCGCACGCGCCTGTCGGCCGCGCTCGACGCCGGCATCGACGGCATCACCATGTCGGCCGGCCTGCACCTGGGCTCGTTCGCCCTGATCGCCGACCATCCGCGTTTCCGCGACGCCAAGCTGGGCATCATCGTCTCGTCCGTGCGCGCGCTGCAGATTTTCCTGCGCAAGGTGACCAAGCTGGACCGCCTGCCCGATTACATCATCGTCGAAGGCCCGCTGGCCGGCGGCCACCTCGGCTTCGGCATGGACTGGGCCGAGTACGACCTGCATACCATCATGGATGAAATCCATGCCTACATGCGCGCCGAACAGCTCGATATTCCGCTGATCGCCGCCGGCGGCGTGTTCACCGGCAGCGACGCCACCGGCTTCCTCGAAAAAGGCGCGGGCGGGGTCCAGGTGGCGACCCGCTTCACCATCACCAACGAGTGCGGCCTGCCCGAGAAGGTCAAGCAGGAGTACGTGCGCGCGACCGAAGACGACATCATCGTCAACGGCATTTCGCCGACCGGCTATCCGATGCGCATGCTCAAGAGCACGCCCGCCATCGGCGCCGGCATCCGTCCGGGCTGCGAGTCGTACGGCTATCTGCTCGACGCCACCGGCAACTGTTCCTACATCAATGCGTACAACCGCGAAGTGCTGGCCAATCCGGACAGCAAAACCGTGGTGGTGATGGACAAGACCTGCCTGTGCACGCACATGCGCAATTTCAATTGCTGGACCTGCGGCCACTACACTTACCGCCTCAAGGACACCACCCACAAGCTGTCCGACGGCAGCTACCAGATGCTGTCGGCCGAGCACGTGTTCCAGGATTACCAGTTCAGCGTCGATCACCAGATCGCCCTGCCGGCGCGCCAAAATATCGTCCTCGCCTGATTTTTTCCCGATGTCCGGCGGCCGCACGGCCGCCGGCGCTCCCGCCGCGCCTCTTTTCCTTCAAGTTTCGCGTCAGCGCGAACCACCGCCGCCATTCCCTGTCCAACGTAGTCCATCACGATTGGAGAGGTGAATGCCTGTCAGCGAGAACGCCCATTATGCCGCCTTGCTAATCGATGCAAGCGGCCAGATCATCACATGGAACAGCGGTTGCGAAAAGGTGCTCGGCATTCCTGCCGCCGAAGCACTGCAACAGCCTTTGACAGCCTTGCTCAGCGACGAAGGCTGCCAGGCCTACAGCCAGCGCTGGACCGAATTTCCGAGCGACTGCGATGCCGCCGAACTGGAGTTCGTGCGCGCCGACGGCAGCCGCCATAAAACCGCACTGACCTTGCTGCCCCAGTTCGGCCACGGCGGCACGGTGAACTACTGCATTGCCGTCATCGGTGCCGCCTGCGACGAATCGGACACGGCGGCGGTCGGGCGCATGCCGCTATCGAGCATCATCGATGTGCTGCCGGGCACCTTCTACGTGGTGCGCGAGGATGGCAGCTTTGCGTTGTGGAACAAGACACTGGAACAGGTCACGGCCATGAGCGCCGACGAGATCCGGCGCGCCAATGCGCTCGACATGTACGACCTGGCCGAAAAGCGCATCATCGCCGCCAGCATCCGCAACGTCTTCGAGCATGGCACCCAGGTCATGGTCGAAGCGAACTATCTCGACAAGTACGGCCGCGCCACGCCGTATCTGCTGTGCGGCGCGCGCATCGCCTGCCGCGGCCGCCATTACCTGTGCGGCATGGGCCTGGACATTTCCGAACGGCGTGCCCAGGAAGACCGGCTGCGCCTGCGCGAGCGCGCCCTGCACGCCACCAGCAATGGCCTGGTGATCACCCGCTGCGCCGGCACCGACAACCCGATCGAGTACGCCAATCCGGCCTTCGAGCGCATCACCGGCTACGCGGCCGATGAAGCGCTGGGACGCGATTCGCGCTTCATGGGCGTGCCCGGCATGGACGAAGCCGAGCGCGCGAAGTTGCGCGCGGCCGTGCGCGAGCGGCGCGAAGTGAACGTGGTGTTTCGCAACCGGCGCAAGAATGGCGATATTTTCTGGAACGACCTGACCATCACGCCCGTGAACGACGGACGCGGCAAGGTCACCCATTTTATCGGCGTCATCAACGACGTGACGGCCATCAAGCAGCGTACCGCCCATCTCGAACACGAGGTCAACCACGATGCGCTGACCGGGCTGGCCAACCGCACCTTGCTGTGGGACCGGCTGGAACAGGCGCTGCACATGGCCCAGCGCAACAAGTCGCTGGTGGCGACGGTGCTGATCGACCTGAACGGCTTCAAGCAGATCAACGATGGCTACGGCCACGAAGCGGGCGACGAGGTGCTCAAGATGGTGGCGCGGCGCCTGCAATCGTCGGTGCGCGAAAGCGACACGGTGGCGCGCCTGTCGGGCGACGAATTCGTGCTGGTGCTGGTCAACCAGCCCTCGCTGCGCTACACCCTGCGCATGATCGAACGCCTGCGCGTGAGCATGTCGCAGCCGGTCAGTTTCAATGCGACCGACATCGCGGTCGGCGGCAGCATCGGCGTGAGCGTCTATCCGCACGACGGCAGCGGCGCGCTCGACCTGGTGCGCGCGGCCGATGTGGCCATGTACCACGCCAAGGCGGCCAAGACGGGCGAGGTGCATTTCTTTTCCGCCGACATGAAGTCGACCACCCAGGCCAAGCAAAAGCTCGAAGACGCCATGCGCGCCGCGCTCGATCATCGCGAATTTTTCCTCTTGTACCAGCCGCGGATCTGCCTGCGCAGCGGCCGCATCCAGGGCCTGGAAGCGCTGCTGCGCTGGCGCCATCCGGAACTGGGCGTGCTGGCGCCGGCCTCGTTCCTGCCCGAGGCCGAAGAAAACGGCATGATCGGCGCCATCGGCGGCTATGTACTCGACGAAGCGTGCACCTTCATGCAGCGCATGAGCAGCGCCGGGTTTGCGCCGCTGCCGGTGGCGCTCAATGCGTCGCACCGCGAATTCACCCGCACCGGCTACGTCGACCATATCGCCGGCATCCTGGACAAACACCGCATCGCCCCGGCCCAGCTGGCACTGGAATTGCGCGAAGACAGCCTCAATGCCAATCCGCACATGAGCGTGGAAGTGGTGTCGCAGTTGCGCGACCTGGGCGTGCTGCGCACGGTCGATGCCTTCGGCGACACCTCGTCGAATCTGAATTTCCTGCAAAAGCTGCCGCTCACCCATGTCAAGCTGGCCAAGGGGGCGGTGCACCAGATCACGGCCGACGCCCGCAGCGGGGCGGTGGCCAAGGCCCTGATCGACATCGGCCACGATCTTGGCGCCCGGGTCATCGCCAAGGGCGTGGAAACGCGCGTGCAGATGGAGTTTTTAAGGGCCAACCATTGCGATGAACTGCAGGGCACCTACTTCAGCGCGCCGCTGGCCGAACACGCCCTGCACGATATGCTGGTCGCGGCGCCGGCGGCCTGACGGCACGGCCTGACGGCACGGCCGGCGGCGCGGCCTGACGGCACGGCCGGCGGCGCAATCAGCCTTCGCTGGTGATGCGCTGGATCAGCGCGCCCAGCACTTCTTCGGCCAGCTCGTTCGAGACCTGGCAGGTGCCGGCGTTTTCATGCCCGCCGCCGCCGTATTCGAGCATCAGCGCGCCGATATTGGTGCGCGAGCTGCGGTTCAGGATCGATTTGCCGGTGGCGAACACGGTGTTCTGGTTTTTCAATCCCCACAGCACGTGGATCGAGATATTCGTTTCCGGGAACAAGGCGTAAATGATGAAGCGGTTGCCGGCGTAGATGGTTTCCTCTTCGCGCAGGTCGAGCACGACCAGGTTGCGGTGCACCGTGGCGCAGCGCCGGATCTGGTCCTTGCACTTGTCGTTATGCTCGAAGTACAGCTCCATGCGTTCCTTGACGTCGGCCAGCGCCATGATTTCATCGATCGTATGATTTTTGCAATATTCGATCAAGTCCATCATCAGGGCATAGTTCGAGATGCGGAAGTCGCGGAAGCGCCCCAGCCCGGTGCGCGCATCCATCAGGAAGTTGAGCAAGTCCCAGCCGTGCGGGTCGAGCACTTCCTGCTGGTTGAAACGGGCGGCGTCGCCCTTGTCGACGGCGGCCATCATGTCGAACCAGGCGGCCGGAAAAGCCGAGGCGCCGCCGTAGTAGTCGTACACCACCCGCGCCGCCGAGGGCGCTTCGGGATGGATGATGTGGTTGCCCCGCTCGCCGGTGTTGCGGATGGTTTCGGACAGGTGGTGGTCGAACGCCAGGTGCACCCCGGCCGCGTACGGCAGGTTGGTGGTGATATCGCCGTCGCTGACCACGATCTTGCCATCCTGCATGTCCTTGGGATGGACGAACAGGATATCGTCGATCAGGTCCAGATGCTTGAGGAGGACGGCGCAGACCAGGCCGTCGAAATCGCTACGCGTGATCAAACGGTATTTTTTTGCATCGGCAGACATCGTGACATCCCCTTAATCAGGTCCAACAGCAGGCCGGCCGCGACCGGTTCGATCCTTTATCATACCGCGCAAAGCGGCCGCTGCGGCGCGATCGTCGGCGCCGCGGGAGCGATCGCGATAAAAACAGCGTTTCCCCTGCGCCAGCGAGGCCCGTTCCCCACAGTTCACCCCTTCAATCATGCAGCCTGTCGCAAACGCCGCACGGCGTCCAGGGGATCGTCCTAAAGTTACAACATCTCATCAGTATTCGTCGCCCCGCGGCGGTTTTTGCGGCGATGGGACAGCGGAGCAGTTACACTCGCCGCTTGCACAAATCTCTCTGAATCTCACGGAAATCACTCACCATGGAAGCACGCCGCCCTCCCGAGCAAAACATCGCGACCGTTCTGGCATGGCTGCACCGCGCCTTCGACGCGACCGCCACCTGGGTGACCCAGCTGTCATGGTGGAAGTTTTTCCTGTTCGCGGCACTGGCCCTGATTGCCGCCTCGATCCTGCAAAACGAACTGTTTTCGGGCGCGGAAGTGGTCGAGGTGCGGCGCGAGCGCAAGCGCGACAAGCACGAAGGCAACATCATCTTCGACGACAGCGGGATCAGCTACAGCCCGCCCAAGAAGCGCAGCGCTCCGCCCGAGCCGCACGAAGTGCCCGAAGCGCCCGAGCCGCCCGAGCCGCCCGAGCCACCGGCGCAACCCTATCCGGGCGCGAAGCCGGCCGTGCCGACCGAGCCGGAGCCGCCACCGGTGACGGTGATGGCGGGCGACGGCGAAGTGCGCGTCGCGCTGCCGCCACAAATCGTCGAAGGCTTGTCGAGCGCGATCGAGGCCGCCGTCGAAAATGCCGCCGAAGAAAAGGTCAAGGTCTATCACGGCCAGGCTTCCACCTGGTTCAAGAGCTTTATCTCCCTGCTGGTGCTGGCCCTGTTCGCGACCAAGGCGCTGGTGGGCGGCAAGAAACGCGCCGAAGCCGAAACCCAGACCGCCAACGCCGCCGCCGAGCGCGAATCGATGCAGCGCCAGCTGTCCGAGGCACGCATGCAGATGATGCAGGCCCAGGTCGAGCCGCATTTCCTGTTCAATACCCTGGCCTCGGTCGAATACCTGATCGAGACCGACCCGCCGCGCGCCTCGGCCATGCAGCGCAGCCTGATCCAGTACCTGCGCGCGGTGCTGCCGCAGATGCGCGACAACGCCGTCGTCACCAACCTCGGGCGCGAGGCGGACATGGTGAAAGCCTACCTGAGCCTGCTGAAGATGCGGATGGAGGAACGCCTGCAGGTGGACATGCAGATTCCCGAGGGCCTGCGCAGCGCCGCCTTCCCGCCGATGATGCTGCAGTCGATGGTCGAAAACGCCATCAAGCACGGCCTCGAATGCAAGAGCGAAGGCGGTTCGCTGCGCATCCTGGCCGAGGTGGCGCACAACAAGCTGCGCGTGATCGTCAGCGACGACGGGGTCGGCTTCGGCGTGTTCCCCAGCGACGGCACGGGCCTGGGCCTGATGACGATCCGCGAACGGCTCAAGCTGCTGCACGGCGACGCCGGCCAGCTGCACATCGCGGCCAACGTGCCCAGCGGCGTGATCGCCACCATCGAGGTGCCCTACCAGGTGTCGAAGTGAGCGGCAAACAAAGAGGCACCAAGGAATCGATTGATTAAAGCCCGGTTTCATTGAATAATTGGCACTCTTGCCTTTCACCAGAACCGGACCATGCCTACCGCTATTATTGCTGACGACGAAAGACTGATGCGCGACCAGTTGCGCCTGCGCCTGAACCAGGCGTGGCCCGAGCTGGAAATCGTCGGCGAGGCAAAGAACGGCGAGGAGGCCATCGAGCTGGTCAGCCAGCTCAAGCCCGACCTGACCTTCCTCGATATCCGCATGCCGGGCAAGACGGGCATGGAAGCGGCGCGCGCGATCGGCGCCGGCAGCAACATCGTGTTCGTCACCGCCTACGACCAGTACGCGGTCGAGGCTTTCGAGCGCGGCGCGGTCGACTACGTGCTCAAGCCGCCCGAGGCCGAGCGCCTGCAGGTGACGGTGGACCGCCTCAAGTCGCGCCTGGCCAAGCCGAAGGAAGCGGTCAACGACTCCGTCACGGCCATGCTGTCGCAGCTGGCCGAGAAAATGGCGGCGCCCAAGCCGACCTACCTGCAATGGATCCAGGCCAGCATCGGCCAGGACTTGCGCATGATACCGGTCGAGGACATCCTGTTTTTCCGTTCCGACGAAAAGTACACCTGCGTGCAGACCGAGCGCTTCGAGGCGCTGATCCGCAAGCCGGTGCGCGACCTGGCCGAGGAACTCGATCCGGCGCTGTTCTGGCAGATCCACCGCGCCACCCTGGTCAACGTCAACGCCATCGAAGGGGTGACGCGCGACATCCGCGGGCGCCACCTGGTGCTCATCAAGGGCAAGCCCGACAAGCTGGAAGTGAGCCGCAGCTTCCTGCACCTGTTCAAGCAGATGTGAATGCGCCCTGTGCCGCGCCGGCCGCGGCGCTCTGCCCTCCTCCCGTTCCATGCACCAGCTAGCGACACGCCATGAGATTCCGTACCCCGAAGCGCATTGCGCTGCGCATTACCAGCCGTTTGTCGCGCCTCAAGGCGTGCTTTTTACCAGCTTTTACAATCAGCCCACGGTCCGCGTCCCGCGGGCCTTCAACGGCAGGCGCGCATGGCACAACAGCGTTCTTACCGCTTCCTGAGCTGGGGTGCGGTCATGTTCGTCCTCGGTTTGCTGGGCGGTCACTCCCTCGCGCGCTTGTTCGCGTATAACCGCTGGCCGCGCTTTGCGCGCAGCCACAGCCGCGAGATCATCCAGAACGCGAGCGAAGCGATCATCTCCACCGACGATACGCAGACCATCGTGCTGGCCAATCCGTCGGCCGCGGCGATGTTCTCGACCACCGTGGAACGCATGCAGGGCAGTCCGCTGCAGCAGTTCATCGCCCCGCTGCCGACCGTCACCGGCGACGCCGCGCCCGCCTATTTCGGCGACGTGGCCGGGCGCGCGGGCCGGCGCGCCACCGACTACGCCGTCACCGGCGTGCGCGCCAGCGGCGAAACCTTCCCGCTCGAAGGCTCGATTTCGAGCATGATCGAAGCGGACCGCACCATCTACACCATCATCCTGCGCGACGTCACCGAGCGCCAGCAGGTGCAGGAAAAGCTGTCGCGCTCGCACGCCCAGCTGCGCCAGCTCTCGTCGGCCCTGCAGACCGTGCGCGAGGAAGAGCGCGCCCACATCGCGCGCGAGCTGCACGACGACCTCGGCCAGCTGCTGGCGTCGCTGCGCATGGACCTGAACCTGCTGCAAAAGGAGCCCGGCGCCGGCAAGAACGGCCAGCGCCTGATGAAAGGCATGGAAGAGAACCTCCTGACCGCCATCACCTCGCTGCGCCGCATCGCCACCAACCTGCGCCCGCGCGCGCTCGACGAAGGCGGCCTGTATTTCGCGCTGCAGGGCTTGCGCGACGAATTCGTCGAACGGCACGGCATCGCCTGCTCCCTGTTCGCCGACGAAGCCGAGCTGCGCCTCGACGATGGCGCCAGCACCGCCATTTTCCGCATCGTCCAGGAAGCGCTGACCAATATCGCGCGTCACGCCGGCGCCAGCAATGTGACCATGTATGTCTACCGCATCGATGGCCAGCTGCTGGTCTCGATCCGCGACGACGGACGCGGCATCCAGGCCGCCGACATGGAAAAAGCCCAGTCGCTCGGCCTGATCGGCATGCGCGAACGGGTGTGGGGAATGAAGGGCGACATCACCGTCAGCGGCGACGATCCGCCCGGAACCCGCATTGACATCGTGTTGCCATTGCCCGAAAGCACGAGCGACGAGGCCGGCGCCGAGCCCGCCGCGGGCGCACCGGAACGGCCCCGGCCCCTGCCGCCGCCGGCTCCCTGAGATTTCCCAGACCGCCTGTAACGACGGGCGCTATGCGGCGTTGCACCATTTCTCCCGGGTGCCATTAAGCGCACTCGAAGCGTGCAATTAGACGGTATTGACGTCTTGTTCCCCGGAAAATCAACCCTGTCTCTTTTTCGCCACATTTCACTTTGTCATGGATTTGACATACGTGGAAGTTATAATTACGTCCGATTAAGAGCATCCCTGGTTAATCGACACTTATCTGTGCAACTTTTTGGAGATTTATATGCAATGCAAACTGATGGCTGTTGTCCTGGCCGCTGCAATTCCTCTGTGCGCTTCCGCTCAATCGAGCGTCACGATCTACGGCGTGGCAGATGCCTCCCTGGCGAAAGAAGACACGGACGTTAAGGGCGGCAGCCGTACGGTCGTCAATTCCGGCAACCAGTCGACCAGCCGTATCGGATTCCGTGGCGTTGAAGATCTGAGCAATGGCCTGAGCGCCGTGTTCAACCTGGAAGCTGGCGTTAATCTCGACACCGGCGCCGGCGACAGCGTCCTGTTCGGCCGCCGCGCGGTGGTTGGTCTGAAAGGTGGCTTCGGCTCCGTGATGATCGGCCGCGAATACACCCCGATCGCTGACGTCGCTAACGCTAGCGATATCAACGGCCAGGGCTTCTACGGCACCAACTTGAGCTCGTTCGGCGCAGGCCGTCTGACCCGTCGTATCAGCAACTCGGTCAGCTACAAGACGAACTCGATGGGCGGCGTGATCGTCAGCGCCGGCTATGGCCTGGGCGAAACCGCAACCGGTCCTTCGCAAGATCTGATGGGTCTGGCAGTTGAGTACAAAGCCAACAACATCTACGTTGGCGGCGGTTACCACGTTGTTGAGCGTCTGGCTTCCGGCGACGACAAGGAAATGATCTTCGGTGCAGGCTTCACCGTTGGCCCAGTCGAAATTCGCGGCAACTACATGGCTGCCAACCCAACCGGCAAAGGCAACAAGTACGAGCAGGTCAACGCCGGCTTGTCGTACACCTTCGGCCCGAACAAGATCTACGGTAACCTCCAGCAAAACAAGCTGGAAGGCGGCGCCAAGGGTAACGGCGCGTCGCTGGCTTACTCGTACGCCCTGTCGAAGCGCACCAACGTGTACGCTTCGTACGCCATGCTGCGCAACAACGACAAAGCAACGTTCGGCATCAACTCGGCTGGCGCAAACGTCATCCCGCCAGCAACCGCGTTCGGTGCCGATCCAACCGCGCTGGCAGTTGGCGTTCGTCACTCGTTCTAATTCACTGGCGCGTTCAGGCGCGCCTGGCTGAAACAAAAAACCCCGCATGCTGCCTCGCAGCTTGCGGGGTTTTTTTCATGCCTGTTTGCACGTTTGTGCGTACTCATGTATATTTGTGCGCATTGCTTCCTGTTTGAATACCCACATGCCGACCGATCCCCTCCTCCTGCAGGAGCGCCACGCCCTCATCCTGCAACGCCTGCAAACCGATGGACGGGTGCTGGCGCCCGACCTGGCGCAATGGCTGCAAGTGTCGGAAGACACCATCCGGCGCGATCTGCGCGACCTGGCCGCGGCCGGCCTGTGCCAGAAAGTCTATGGCGGGGCCCTGCGCATGCCGCTGCCCGCCGCACCAGGCGGCACCCCGGCGCAGCGCCGCGCGGCCCAGACCGGCCGCAAATCACGCCTGGCCGCCGCCGCCGCGCCCTGCGTGGCGCCCGGCAGCGTAGTGTTCATCGATGCCGGTTCGACCAACCTGGCGATCGCCGCCGCGCTGGGCGAACAGCGGCTCACCGTCATCACCAACGCCCCGGCGGTTGCCGCCGCACTGATCGACAAGCCGCTGATCGAACTGATCGTCATCGGCGGGCGCATCCATGCCGAGACGGGCGCCAGCATCGGCGCGACCGCCCTGCGCGAACTGGAACTGATCAGCCCCGACCTGTACATCCTGGGCGCCTGCGGCGTCGATGCCCAGGCCGGCGTGAGCGCCATCCATTTCGAGGAAGCCGAATTCAAGCGCCGCGTCGCCTCCCTCAGCAAGGCGGTGCTGGTCGCCACCACCAACGACAAGGTCGGCACCGCAGCGCCGTACGCGGTGCTGGCGGCGGCCAGCCTGAGCGCACTGATCGCCGAGCACGATATCGACGCGCGCCAGGCCGACGCGTTCGCGGCGCGCAGCGTGCGCGTGCTGCGCGCCGCCAAGCCCTGACCGTCACCCTTTTCCGAAAGAAGCCATGCCTGACACCGGACCGCAGCAACGCCTTTCCACCCGCCTCGCTTTTCTGGCCGCCGGCCTGGCCATGTCGGCCTGGGCGCCGCTGGTGCCGCTGGCCAAGCTGCGCCTCGGCCTGGGAGAAGCGCAGCTCGGCTTGCTGTTGCTGTGCCTGGGCGCCGGATCGCTGCTGGCGATGCCGTCCACCAGTTTCCTCACGGCGCGTTTCGGCTGCCGTCCGGTGGTGCTGTGCTCCGGCCTGATCGTCTGCCTGGTGCTGCCCGGGCTGGCTTTCGCGCCCAGTGCGCTGCTGCTCGGCTGCGTGCTGTTCACCTTCGGCGCCGCCATCGGCACCCTGGACGTGGCGATGAATATCCAGGCGGTGGTGGTGGAAAAGAACAGCGGCGCAGCGCTGATGTCCGGCTTTCACGGCTTGTTCAGCGTGGGCGGCTTCCTGGGCGCCGGCAGCATGGCGCTGCTGCTGTGGCTGGGCCTGAATGCGACCGCGTCCGCCACCCTGCTGGCCCTGCTGGTCGGCGCGGTCCTGGCCGGTGCGGCGTCCGGCCTGCTGCGCGAGACCGATGCGCAGGTGCGCGATGCGCCCATTTTCGTGATGCCGCACGGCGCGGTGATCCTGATCGGCGCGCTGTGCTTCCTGTGCTTCCTGGCCGAAGGCGCGATCCTCGACTGGAGCGCGCTGCTGCTGACCGAAGGACGCGGCCCCGCTGCCGGCGCCGGCCAGGGCGGACTCGGTTACGCGGCCTTTGCGATCGCCATGACGCTCGGGCGCCTGACGGGCGACAGGGTGGTGGGCAAGCTGGGCGGCCAGCGCGTGCTGCTGCTGGGCGGCCTGTGCGCGGCCGCCGGCTTTTTCTGCACGGTGCTGGCGTCGTCGGTGGCGGGCATGCTGGCTGGCTTCGTGCTGATCGGACTGGGCGCCTCGAACATCGTGCCGATTCTGTTCACCGCGGCCGGCAGCCAGCGCGCCATGCCGGCCAGCCTGGCGATCGGGGCGATCACCACGCTCGGCTATGCCGGCATCCTGGCGGGACCGGCGGCGATCGGGTTTGTGGCGCACGCCACCAGCCTGCCCGTGGCGTTCGCCGGGCTCGGCTGCGCGATGCTGCTGATCGCGGCCAGCGCGACACTGGGCGCGTCGAGCGCGCCCAAGGCAGTATCGAAATGACTTACTTCAGGCGGCAGGTGAGCAGCCAGTAGTATTCAAGGCGCACGATCCTGATCTCGCGCACCGACGAGGCCAGCTTCTTGCGCAGCGCGCTGTCGGATGGGTAGGTCTTGGGAATTTCGTAGCGCTCGCCATCGGGCGCGATGCGGATCTGGTAGGTATTGCCTTCCATATCGGTGCGCGCCACGGTTTCGCTGCTGCCTTCCACATAGGCATCGTCCAGCAGGACGATGAACATGTCGTCGCCGACCTTGGCGCGCAGTTGCGCCAGGAAGCGTTCCTGCTCTTCGCGCTTGACGTGCGACCACCAGAAGCCGATGAACACGGCCGTGTAGCTGCCGATGTCGTCCGGCAGGTTCCACGCGTCCGCCACCTTGAATTCGACCTTGTCTGCAGGCAGCGCGCGCAGCGTGCCCAGCGCGATCATTTCGGGATTGATATCGGTGGCGACGACCTTGTCGGCCGTGCCGGCGATGACGGCGGTCCAGTAACCGGTGCCGCAGGCCAGTTCCAGCACGGTATGGCCGCGCAGGGTTTCGGCCACGTGGCCGCGCATGGCGGCCAGGTCATCCTTGCGTTCCGGCCGGTCGTAGATGCGGTCGTGGTTGGAGGCGCTCTTGGCGTAAAACTGTGCGGATTGTTCGGTGATCATATTTTTCTTGATGGTGATGTGCTTGGTACTGATGCTTTACAGCTCGTAAGTTTCTTTGGTGCCGCTCATGGCCGACTCGACCAGCTTGCGGTTCAGGGTCGGCGCCAGCAATTCGATGAAGGTATAGATATAGCTGCGCAGATAGGCGCCCTGCTTGACGGCCACGCGCGAAATATTCATGCCGAACAGGTGCCCCACCGGAATGGCGCGCAGGTTCTTGTCGCGCTCGGCGTCGAAGGCCATGCCCGCTATGATACCAATACCCATGCCAAGTTCCACATAGGTTTTGATGACATCGGCGTCGATGGCTTCGAGCAGCACGTCCGGTTTCAGTCCGCGCAGCCCGAAGGCATGGTCGATCTTGCTGCGCCCGGCAAAGGCGCTGTCGTAGGTGATCAGCGGGTAGGTGGCGATTTCTTCCAGCGACACCGCCTTGGACTTGAGCAGCGGATGGTCGGGCGGAACCACCACCATGTGCTCCCATTGGTAACACGGCAATGTGATCAGTCCGTCAATGCCGGCGATCGATTCGGTGGCGATGGCCAGGTCGGCCTGGTCGCGCTGGACCATCTCGGCGATCTGGCGTGGGTTACCCTGAAGCAACGACAAACGTACCTTGGGGTACTTGAGCATGAACGCCTGCACCACTCTCGGCAGGGTGTAGCGCGCCTGGGTGTGCGTGGTGGCTATGGTGAAGCTGCCGCTGTCCTGCGCGGCGTACTCCTTGCCGATGCGTTTCAGGCTGTCGATCTCCTGCATGATCAGCTCGACGGACTCCAGCACCAGCCGGCCGGGCTCGGTCAAGCCGCGGATGCGCTTGCCATGGCGGGTGAAAATGTCGACGCCGAGCTCCTCTTCAAGCTCGATGATCGCTTTCGACACCCCGGGCTGGGACGTAAACAAGGCCTTGGCCGCATCGGTCAGGTTGTAATTCTGCCGCACGGCTTCGCGCACGAAGCGTAATTGATGGAGGTTCATTGCTTTTTTGTTCTCGCAGGCCGGAAAGATACTCAAAATAAATATCAACCAGCATTTTATAAGAATGCTTATGCCGGATACGCATATAAGCAAATAAATTCTTAGTCCTTTGGAATAAAGGACGAGTTTATTACTATTGAGGCTAGTTTGGGGACAGTCTCACGACCTTGCCCTGGAAGAACCCCAAAAATGGGGGGCCAAAAAATCAGGATGACATATGTACCGTTACGACCAATACGACCACCTCATCGTCAGGGAACGCATCGCGCAATACCGCGGCCAGGTGGAGCGCCGCCTCAACGATGAGCTGACCGAAGCCGAATTCCTGCCGCTGCGCCTGCAAAATGGCCTCTACATGCAGCGCCACGCCTACATGCTGCGTATCGCCGTGCCGTACGGCCTGCTGTCTTCAAGCCAGATGCGCATGTTCGGCCACATCGCCCGCAAGTACGACCGCGGCTATGGCCACTTCACGACGCGCCAGAACATCCAGTTCAACTGGATCGAACTCGAACACACGCCGGACATCCTGGCCGACCTGGCCTCGGTCGAGATGCACGCCATCCAGACCTCGGGCAACTGCATCCGCAACATCACCTCCGACGAATACGCCGGGGTGGCCGCGGACGAGATCATCGATCCGCGTCCGTACGCCGAAGTGCTGCGCCAGTGGAGCACCTTCCACCCCGAATTCGCCGCCCTGCCGCGCAAGTTCAAGGTGGCCATCAATGGCGCCGTGGAAGACCGCGCCGCGATTGCGGTGCACGACATCGGCCTGACCGCGGTGCACAACGACGACGGCGAGATCGGCTTCAAGGTCATGGTCGGCGGCGGCATGGGCCGCACGCCAATCCTGGGCAGCGTGGTGCGCGAATTCCTGCCATGGCGTCACATGCTGACCTACATCGAAGCGGTCATGCGCGTGTATAACAGCTACGGCCGGCGCGACAACAAGTACAAGGCGCGCATCAAGATCCTGGTCAAGGCCATGGGCGTGGAGGAATTCACGCGCCAGGTCGAGGAAGAATGGGTCGACCTGAAAGACAGCGCCTCCACCCTGACCGACGAGGAAATGGCGCGCGTGGCCGCTTACTTCACGCCGCCGGCCTACGAGACGCTGCCCGACATCGACGTGCGCGCGGAGAATGCCGACAACAAGGCCTTCGGCAATTGGCTCACGCGTAACGTCAAGGCGCACAAGGTGCCGGGCTACAGCGTGGTGCTGCTGTCGCTGAAAAAAACCGGCGTGCCGCCGGGCGACGCCACCGCGGCCCAGATCGACTTCGTGGCCGACCTGGCGGACCGCTACAGCTTCGGCGAACTGCGCGTGACGCACGAGCAGAACCTGGTGCTGGCCGACGTCAGGCAATCGGCCCTGTTCGCGCTGTGGCAGGAAGCCAAGGCGCACGGCCTGGCCACGCCGAACATTGGCCTCTTGACCGACATCATCTGCTGCCCGGGCGGCGATTTCTGCTCGCTGGCCAATGCCAAGTCGATCCCGATTGCCGCCGCGATTGCGGAGCGCTTCGACAACATCGACTACCAGCACGACATCGGCGAGATCGAACTCAATATCTCGGGCTGCATCAACGCCTGCGGCCACCACCACGTGGGCTCCATCGGCGTGCTCGGTGTCGACAAGGATGGCAGCGAGTGGTACCAGGTCTCGATCGGCGGCGCGCAAGGTAACAATGCGGCCATCGGCAAGATCATCGGCCCATCCTTCTCGGCGCTGCAAATGCCGGAAGTGGTCGACCGCCTGCTGCAGGTGTACGTGCGCGAACGCCACGAAGACGAACGGTTTGTCGACACCGCCCAGCGCCTGGGCATCGCGCCGTTCAAGGAACATGTGTATGCCACGCCGATCAAGGCGGGCCAACTGGTTGGAGAAGACCACTATGCTTGAGTCGCACAAGGAAATCATCAAACACCGCGCGGTCGTCGCCGACGACTGGAGCGTGCTGCGCCTGGCCGTTGCAGATCTTGAGACCGGCGTCGTCGCCGAAGCGCCCGACACGGTCGTGGTCCCGGAAGGCAAAGTCATCGTCCCGCTGACGGTGTGGCAGGCGCAGCGCGCCGTTTTGGCCGCGCGCAGCGACATCGGCGTGTGGCTCGCACCCGACGAACGCGCCGAAGCGCTCAAGGACGATCTGGACAAATTCGCCGTCGTCGCCATCGACTTCCCCAAGTTTACCGATGGCCGTGGCTACTCGACCGCGTTCAATGTGCGCATGCGCCTGAACTACCAGGGCGAACTGCGCGCCATCGGCGACGTGCTGCGCGACCAGCTGTTCCAGATGCAGCGCTGCGGCTTCGACGCCTTTGCCACGCGCCAGGACCGCAACATCCACGACGCGCTCAAGGGCCTGACCGACTTCTCCGAGGTGTACCAGGCCTCGGTCGATATCAAGGCGCCGCTGTTCCGCCGTCATGAACGCGACGTGCGCATCGACAGCACCGACGTCGGCTACGGCATCTGAGGCACGCCATGAACGATATCTCCGCCCTCGTCGCCAGCACCCGCGCCACTTTGGAGCGCATCGCCGCCGAATACTCGCCGGCGGTCTTCGCCTCCAGCCTGGCCGCCGAAGACATGGTCCTGACCGATCTGATTCTCAAGGCGAACCTGCCGATCGGGATCTTCTCGCTCGAAACCGGCCGCCTGCACCCGGAAACGCTGGCGGTGCTGGCCCAGGTCAAGGACAGCTACGGCTACGACATCGCGCTGTACAAGCCGCAGCCGGAAGCGGTGGATGCCTACGTGTCGCAGCACGGCCTGAACGCCTTTTACGAGAGCGTGGACATGCGGCGCGAGTGCTGCCGCATCCGCAAGGTTGAACCCTTGGGCCGCGCCCTGGCCGGCAACAAGGCCTGGGTAACGGGCCAGCGCCGCGCGCAATCGAGCACGCGCGCGCAGCTCGACATCCAGGAAGACGACGCCGCGCACGGCATGGTCAAGTTCAATCCCCTGGCCGACTGGTCGGAAACCGATGTGTGGAACTACATCCGCGACAACGGCGTGCCGTACAACGCGCTGCACGACCAGGGCTTTCCCTCGATCGGCTGCGCGCCCTGCACGCGCGCCGTGGAACCGGGCGAAGACGTGCGCGCCGGGCGCTGGTGGTGGGAAAACCCGGACTCCAAGGAATGCGGCCTGCACCTGGTCGATGGTAAACTGATCCGCATTAAATCCGTGGCTGCGTAAAGCGTCTGCTTTCGCGCCACAATAAGAAAACATAGGCCTCGCCACCATGACTACACTGACCGATACCCCGCGCGTGCTGACCGACGTCAACGCGCGCCACCTGGATGCGCTCGAATCGGAAGCGATCCACATCCTGCGCGAAGTCGCCGCCGAATGCGCCAACCCCGCCCTGCTGTTCTCGGGCGGGAAAGACTCGGTCGTGCTGCTGCGTCTCGCCGAAAAGGCCTTCCGGCCGGGTAAATTCCCATTCCCGCTGGTGCACATCGACACCGGCCACAATTTCGCCGAAGTGATCACCTTCCGCGATGCCCGCGTGGCGGAACTGGGCGAGCGTTTGATCGTCGGCAGCGTCGAAGATTCGATCAAGCGCGGCACCGTGCGCCTGCGTAACCCGCAGACCGATTCGCGCAACGCGGCGCAGGCCGTGACCTTGCTGGAGACGATCGCCGAACACAAATTCGACGCCTGCATCGGCGGCGCGCGGCGCGACGAAGAAAAGGCGCGCGCCAAGGAACGCATCTTTTCCTTCCGCGACGAATTCGGCCAGTGGGACCCTAAGGGGCAGCGCCCGGAACTGTGGGACCTGTATAACACCCGCGTCCACCCGGGCGAAAACATGCGCGTGTTCCCGATCTCGAACTGGACCGAACTCGATGTGTGGCTCTACATCCAGCGCGAAAAACTGGCGCTGCCGCCGATCTATTTCGCGCACGAGCGCCAGGTCATCCCGCGCAACGGCTTGCTGGTGCCCCTGACCGACCTGACGCCGGCACGCGACGGCGAGACTGTCGAAACCCAGGTGGTGCGCTTTCGCACCGTGGGCGACATTTCGTGCACCTGCCCTGTTTCGTCGGACGCATCGACGGTCGAAGCGATCATCGCCGAAACCGCCATCACCCAGATCACCGAACGCGGCGCCACCCGGATGGACGACCAGACCTCCGAAGCCTCGATGGAAAAACGTAAGAAAGCAGGATACTTCTGATGAACGCCCGCATTGACACCCCTACTAAAAGCCAAAATGGCGAACGCCCGGACGCGGTATCGGGTCTGTTGCGCTTCATCACGGCCGGCTCGGTCGACGATGGCAAGAGCACCCTGATCGGGCGCCTGCTGTTCGACAGCAAAGGCATCTTCGCCGACCAGCTCGACGCCATGTCGCGCTCGAAGCACAAGCGCACCGTGGGCGACGCCGTCGACCTGTCGCTGCTCACCGACGGCCTGGAAGCCGAACGCGAACAGGGCATCACCATCGACGTGGCCTACCGCTACTTCGCTACGCCCAAGCGCAAGTTCATCATCGCCGACACCCCGGGTCACGAGCAGTACACCCGCAACATGGTCACCGGTGCCTCGACCGCGGACGCGGTGATCATTTTGATCGACGTCTCCAAGGTCAAGTTGCGTGAAGACGGCGGCGTGGACGGTAATGATGTTGAGCTGCTGATCCAGACCAAGCGCCATTCGACCATCGCCCACCTGCTGCAGATCGAGCACGTGGTCGTCGCCGTCAACAAGATGGACCTGGTGAACTACGACCAGGCCGTGTACGACCGCATCGTCAAGGCGTACAAGGAATTTGCCGCCACCCTGGGGCTGAAAGACATCACGCCGATTCCGCTGTCGGCCCTGACCGGCGACAACGTGGTCGAGCCGAGCGAGAAAATGGGCTGGTACCAGGGTCCAACCTTAATCTCGCTGCTCGAATCGCTGTCGGTCTACGACGAATCGCACGCGGCGCCGTTCCGCTTCCCGGTCCAGCTGGTGGCGCGCCACAACGGCCACGAAGCGAACGACTTCCGTGGCTACATGGGCCGCATCGAAGCGGGCAAGGTCAGCGTGGGCGACAAGCTGGTGGTGCAGCCCTCGGGCCAAAGCGCCACCGTCAAGGATATCCTCACCCTGGAAGGCTCGCACCAGTCGGCCGTGGTGGGCCAGTCGATTACCCTGCTGCTCAATGAATACCTGGACATCTCGCGCGGCGACCTGCTGGCCGGCGCCGACCAGCCAGCGACCCTGCTCAAGACGCTCAAGGCGGACGTGTGCTGGATGTCGGACGAGCCGCTCGACATGCGCCGCAAGTACTGGATCAAGCATGGCACCAAGCAGACCTCGGCCAAGATCACCGGCATCGATACCCTGCTCGACATCAATACCCAGCAGCGCCACGCGGCCGAAGGCCTGAAGCTGAACGACATCGCGCGCATCGGCCTGACCGTGCAGCAGCCGCTGGCCGCCGACGCGTACGCCGACATTCGTGCAACGGGCGCCTTCATCTTGATCGATGAAGTGACTCACCAGACGGTTGCCGCTGGTATGATCCGGCTGGACGCGTAAACAGGTAGCAGCCAGCGATCATCTGCCAGCAAAAGGAAACAGTTATGTCAGCACTCGGAAAAGTCTATCTGATCGGCGCCGGCCCCGGCGCCCAGGACCTCATCACCCTGCGTGGCGCACGCCTGCTGTCGCAGGCCGATGTGGTGCTGCACGATGCACTGGTGACCGACGAGATGCTGGCACTGTGTCCGCAGGCGGTGAAGATCGCGGTGGGCAAACGCTGCGGTCAGTTGTCGACCGCGCAAGCCTTCATCAACAAGCAGCTGGTCGACAGCGCGCATAAATATGCGCTGGTGGTGCGCCTGAAAGGCGGCGACCCGATGCTGTTCGGGCGCGCCGATGAAGAATTGCGTGCGCTGGAAGAAGCGGGCATCGAGGTCGACGTGGTGCCGGGCATTACCACCGCGGTCGCGGCGGCGGCGGCGACCAAGCAGCCGCTGACCAAACGTGGCGTGGCACGCAGCGTGGCGTTTTTCACGTCCAGCACCGCGCCCGAACACGGCGACCTGACGGTCGTTCCCGATTCGGACACGCTGGTGCAGTACATGGGTGGGCGCGAGGCGATCGTGACGGCCCAGCGCCTGCTGGACCAGGGCCGCCGGCCGGACACGCCGGTGGTGGTGATCGAAAACTGCAGTCGTCCGGAACAGCGCATCATGCGCCTGACCCTGGCGACCCTGGCCCACGGCCTCGGACCGGCACATGGCCCGGTGCTGGTGATGCTGGGCGAGGCCATGAGGCTGCGCGAC
Source organism: Massilia scottii (assembly GCF_030846495.1). Classification (NCBI taxonomy): domain Bacteria; kingdom Pseudomonadati; phylum Pseudomonadota; class Betaproteobacteria; order Burkholderiales; family Oxalobacteraceae; genus Massilia; species Massilia scottii. The sequence goes on from NZ_JAVCWM010000012.1 coordinate 59,437, forward strand.
AGCCAGCCGATCGATACCGCGCAAGGCGGCGACGCGGCACCCGACGCGACACAGCTAAGCGCTTAACTGCGCAGCGGACGGCGCCTGTTGCGCGCCGTCCATCTGGTCATGCGCATCGATTTCCCACTGAAGCTTGTCAGCCGCGGCATAGGTTTTTTCCGCGATAGCCGCCAGACGAGCGAACGCACGCTGCAGGCGTGGTGAACTGCGCGGCCCGCTCAGGGCGGACAGCTGGCAGCGCACCGTGCGGATATCTTCCTTCAGTCCCCGCAGTGCCTCACGCAGGCTGGCATCGGCGTCGAGCGGTTCGTCGAGCCGGCCGTCGCTCATGCGCTTGCGCAAGATGTCGATTTTGCATCCCATTCCGGCCAGGCGATCGGCCAGGCGGTCGAGACGCAGCGCGGTGCGGCGTTCTTCGGCCAGCGAGATGAGTGTATTGCGGCCGCGTCTGGCGATTTGGGAAACTTCGCGGAGCAGCAGTTTCAGGGTTGCACTGAGCATGATGGGCACCGGAGAGAGAATAGAGAATCAAGAAATTTTGAGCGCAAACGCCGGCTCAGTCAAACCCCTGCACACGTCTGGAACTGATCCAGAACAAACCAACTGCGAATTCCCTTCTCCCTCGTTGCCGCGCTGGGGTGACTACAACTTCAACGCCCTCGCCACATCCTCCCAACTGACGTACTTGAAGTTCTGCGGCCCATCGGGCATGCGCTTGTACCCATCCTGAATCACCAGCATGCCCTGTGCATAAGGACCACCCAGGTTCTTCGACGTCACATCCAGTCCATCGGTGTCCGACGTGCCATCGATGCCCTCGGCCAGGTTGAAGCCCACCTTGAAGCGCCCGCGCACCTTGTACGGCGCTGCCGCATCGAGCACCACATAACTGCTGTCGCCCTGGCTCGACACGATCAGATACGCGCCCCTGGCGCCTTCGTAGATCGCCATGCCTTCCACATCGGCGTGCAGGTCACGCCCGACAGCGAGCACCATCTTGCGCGCCACCGGCTGATCGGCACGCGCCGCCAGGGTCCACACGCCACGCTTTTCCTCGCCGATGAACAGGCGCTCGTTGCGGTCGTCGGCAACGCAGCCTTCCGGCTGGCTGTCCACCTTGAACTCGCGCGCCAGCTTGCTGCTCCACGCGTCGCCACTCCTCGCGATGCGGAACTGGCGGAACGCCCCACCCTTGTCGTTGACGATCACGTCCAGCCCACCACTGCGTGGCTGGAACAGGCAAATGCCGTACACCTCCGGAAAACCGGTCGCGAAGCGCGTCAATTCAGCCACCTTGCCGTCGGCGTCGAAACCGAACAGCACCACGCTGTTGTCGTCGCGCTGGCTGGCCACGGCCAGGTCGACCGCCTTGCCATCCATGTTCACCCCCTGGCGCACATCGACGTTGTTCAGGCGGCCCACATCGAGGAACTGCTGCTGCTTGCCCTGCAGGTCGTACACCATCAAGCCCTGCTTCTTGTTCGTGCCCAGCACGCGCGAGCGGGCCGCATCCTGCGGGTGAACCCAGATCGCCGGATCGTCCGCCACGTCGCCCAGGCGCGCCACTGGCATCGTCTGCGCGCGCGGTTCGACCACCACCGCCGGAGACGCCGCGGGTCCCACCGGCAGACGCGCACCGGCCTTGAGCAGCCGGCGCGCCGGCGCCGCCTCGCTGTTCGCTTCATACGCCCAGGTACCGATGCCCTCCTCGTTCGCATACAGCGTGTGGCGCGCGTCGTCGACCTTGCACTGGCCGGCGTCGAGCGGCATGCTCAGTTTGCGCACCAGTTGCGGGGTGGCGCCGTGCATCAGCCATTGCTCGGCCTGACCATCCTTGGCGGTGACGAACAGGAAGTCGAGCCCCTGCTGGTCGCGGAACAGGCACAGTCCTTCGACTCCGAAAGGCTGCTGCGGCAGGGGCGCAAGGCGGGTCAGTTCGCCGCGTTTGATATCGACGCGGATCGGCAGCGCGTGCTGGGTGTCCGCATCGAGCACCACGGCGATGCCGCTGCCGCCGGCGCTGCGTACGTCGAGCTGTTTGGCGCGCATCGGCAGGCGGGCCAGTTCCTTGCCGGCGGCGTCGGTCAGCTGCAAGGCGTGCTTGTCGAGCGAAAGCCAGCCACCGCCATCGAGCGCGATGCGCTCCGCGGACTGCGCCGCCGTGCTGGCGAGGATGCACAGCAAGGCGGCTGCGCGGGTCATGTGTTTTTTCATGGTCATATCAGAAGAAGTTCGCTTTCAGACTCAGTTTGAAGGTGCGGCCGTACTGCTCGTACTGCACGTTGTAAGGCTTGGTGCCCTGGTACACATAATAGGTTTCATTATTCAGGTTGATGCCCTCGAAGACCAGCTGCACACGCTTGTTGATCTGGTAAGCGAGCGAAAAATCCACCTGGCGCTGGGCATCGACATAGCGGTCCTGCGACGCATCGAGCAGGTCGCCGCCGACTTCGAGCAGATAGGCCGACTTGTGATTGAGCGCCAGGCGCGTGCTCACGGGACCGTTTTCGTAACCGAGCATCAGATTGACGATCTGCTTCGACTGCCCCGGCAGCCGGATCTCGCGCGTCAGCTGGCCGCCGCTGGCCTTGTCGAAGCGGCCGATGGTGGCCTTGGCATCGTTAAAACTGGCATTGGCGCCGACCAGAATACCGTTCCAGGGCGCCGGCAGCATGCGCAGCGACTGCGAATACGACAGTTCGATGCCGTTCACGCGCGCCTTTTCGCCGTTGGCGTAGCTGGTGGCGGTGGTGTAGCCGGCCCATGCCCCGCTGCCTGCAAGATCGGTGGTGTAGGTGAAGTTCTTGATGTCCTTCGAGTACAGGTAGGCGGACAGCGCGCCGTCGGCGCCCAGCATGCGCTCGATGCCCAGGTCGACGTTCGCCGCCTTCAGCGGTTTGAGGTCCGGATTGCCGATCACCGCTTCCGTATTGCTGGCCAGGCTGATGCCGGGCGCCAGCTGGCTGAAATTGGCGCGTACGACGGCGTTGGTCCAGGCGGCGCGCACGCTGGTATCCTTATCGATATCGAAGCGCGCCTGCAGGTTGGGCAGCCAGTTCGAATAATCGTTGCTGCGCGAGACCGTCTGCAGGCCCGTGCCGGATACCTGTTGGCCGCGCGCCGCAAAGCCGGTGCGCTCGTGGCGAACGCCGGCCAGCAGGCGCCAGTTGCCGATGTCGGCGCCGGCCTGCACGTAGGCGCTGTCGATATCTTCATCCATCGAAAAGTCGTTCAGGTTCGATTCCGGCACCAGCCGCGCGCCGGCACGGTCCAGACCTGCCACGCGTGCGCGGATCAGCGCCGGATCGAGGCCAGGCCCGAGGTTGGCGAACGGGTAGTCCAGCGCACCTTGTGTAAAGCCGCTCATCGACACGCTGCCCGCGCCCCAGTAATTGCCGCTGCCCGCCTTGTTGCTGGTATAGGCCCACTGCTCGGTATCGTTCTCCTTGGTGCGGCGGCTGGCCTTGACGCCGCCCTTGATGTCGGCGGAAGTGTCGCCCAGCGCCAGGCGCCGGCTCAGGTCCAGCTTGACGTGGCGCTCGGCGTCCTTGCTGTCGCGCGCCTGCAAGGTGATGCCCTGCAGCTTGTAGCTGGCCGGGTCGACCAGGCTGGCGGGCCCCGTCAGGCGTGGCACGTCGGTGCCGGCAAAGCGCAGGCCGGCCACGTTGGCGCTGGCGCGAAAGCGCCCGTCGTTGATGCTCTCAGGCGTGTCTTCGCCGGCGCGGCTGGCGCCAGCGGACGCGGCCAGTTTCCAGTCGCCGGCGCGCAGTTCGCCGCCGACGACGGCGGAACTGATCTGCTGCGTGTATTTGCGCTGGCGCAGGCGGCGTTCGGCACGCGCGGTGAACGCCGTGTCGGGCGACGCGGCCCCGCCGGCGATGTTACCGAGCGACAGGCGGTCGCGCACTTCCTCGTCCGAAAAGCGGCTGAGAAAGGTATGCAGATACAGCGACTGGCCGGCCTGCGGACGGTAATCGACGTTCAGCGCCAGCGCATTGCGTTCGCGCTCGGGCAGATAATCGCGCAGTTCGAGGCCGGACAGCTTGCCCTTGTTCCAGGCGCCGCCGGTCTCCACGTTATCCGAGCCAAACTTGCGGCGCTCGCCGCTGATGCCGGCCGCGACACCGAGTTTGCCGTCCAGGAAGCGCTCGGCCCACAAGGCGCCGGCGTTCGGGCTGGTCTTGCCGGTATTCTGATCGCGGCTGGCGCCAGCGTGGAATGACAGCGCCGTGCCCGGCAAATCGAAGGCCGACAGCGACTTGACGTCGACCGAGCCGCCCAGCGAATTGGCATCCTGGTCGGGCATCAAGGTTTTGCTCACCTCCAGCGAACGAATCAGGCCGGCCGGCAGCACGTCGAGTGCGACCGCGCGGCGGCCCGCTTCCGGCGACGGCACCGAAGCGCCGTTGATGGTGACGGCGTTGTAATCGGGTCCCATGCCGCGCACCACGATGTAGCGGCCTTCGCCCTGGTCGCGCTGCACCGCCACGCCGGGCAGGCGGGCCAGCGCCTCGGCGGCGTTCTTGTCGGGCAGGCCGCCGATATCGTCGCTGCTGACGATGCTGACGATATTGTCGGCCTTCTGCTGGGCCGCCAGCGCGCGCTTCATGCTCGAACGGTGGCCGGCGATGACGACGGTGTCCGCCGGGATCGCGCTTGCCTCGCTGCTGCCGGCGGCGTTGTCGGCGCCATGCGCGATGCCGCCGCACAGTTGCAGGATGCCGAACGCAATGAGGGACAGGCGCGGAAGGCCGCCCGCCGCTGCGCGCTGACGCTGTTGTTGTTTGTCGCTGTTCATAGGATCGCCGTGGGATGGGTGAAAAACAGGGCGAAGTCTAGAGACCGAATATGTCCATCTCGTGACACGGCCCCCGCCACCACGGGCGACACGGGCTTTTACGGCGGCACATGAGCTGAAATGACCCGGGGGTTTGCGGGCCGCCGCCCGGCGCGGCGGGCATGGTGAGCCGATCGGACTGGCGCCGCTGCGCTGTTTGCACCCCCGCCTGTCATCGTCCTGTCACGCGTGCAGGCTAGTATCGGCACGTATCACCCTCATGCAAGGCTTTGGCCTTTCGCCCATGCTCCACTCACACCGCACTCCGCTCGTCCTGGCCCTGCTGGCCCTTGTCGCCTGCTGCTTCCTGTTTGCGTTCGCCGGGGTATCCAAGCCGCCCGCCGACTGGAAGTGGATCGATATCGCCAGCGAGGCGAGCATCGCCCTGATGGCCGGCGTGTGGTTCGTGCTGGTGCTGAGCAGCCGTCCGCCCGGCCGCGTGACCGCGCTGCTGGCCGCGGGCCTGGCCGGCCTGATGCTGGGCGCCAGCGCCGATTGCCTCGACGAGTTTTTCAGCGTGCCCAAAGGCCAGCTGTGGAACCATGTGATCGAGAGCGGCCTGACGCTGGCCGGCATGGCCGCCCTCACCTGCGGCCTGCTCGACTGGCGCCGCGAACAGTTCATGCTCAACGAGCACCTGCACAAGCGCGAGCGCCTGTTCCGCGATCACCGCTCGTTCGACACCCTCACCCAGGTGGGCGACGCCGACTACCTGCGCGCCCAGCTGCGCATCGAGCATGAACGCGGCACCGGCCCGGATTGCTGCCTGCTGATGGTCGATATCGACAGCTTCCACCTGATTAACCGCGGCCACGGCCAGCGCGAAGGCGACCGCCTGCTGCAAGCCGTCACCCACACCCTGTTGCTGAACCTGCGCCGCACCGACCTGCTGTGCCGCTATGCGGGCGACCGCTTCGCGATCCTGCTGCCGGGGACCGATGCCGACACCGCGCGCGCACTGGCCGAGCAGCTGCGCCGCGCCGTGGCGACGCTGCGCCATCACACCCACAGCGGCGGCGACGCGCTGCAGGTGACGGTGCGCTACGCGGTGCGCCATGTCGACATCGAGCCGCGCCAGTTGCTCAAGGAAATCAACCGCGCGCTGGAACGGCGCATGCCGCAGCCGGCTCCCGCCGCGGAGGATGCCAGCAGCTTCGCCGCGCCCGCGTGAGCCGCTTCCTGCAAGCGGGCGACGCCTGCATCGTGGCGCAGCACCAGCCCGCGCTGGTGCTCGACTACGCGCGCAGCCGCGACCTGGCGCCGCGCGCGATCCTGGCCGGCACCGGCATGGACGACGTGCAGGCGCCCGACGCGCAGCAGGCCATCAGCCCCACCGAATACCTGCAATTGCTGGCCAACGTCGCCGCCGGCCTGAAAAGCCCGGAGACGAGTTTCATGCTGGGCCAGCAGATGCTGCCCGGGCACTTCGGGGCCCTGAGCCACGCGCTGATGCACGCGCACAGCCTGCGCGAGGCGATCGCGCTGCTGGTGCGCTTCCAGATGCAGCTGTGCCCCTTGCTGGCGCCGCGCTTTCGCGAGGAAGGCGGGCTCGGTGTGCTGTACTGGACCGACAGTTTCGGCGCCGGCCAGCAGCGCGGCTTCCTGGTGGAGATGCACATGACCGCCATGTCCGCGATGTGCCGCTGGCTGGGCGGCGAGCGCCTGCCGTGGCGCTACTGCTTCAACCGCACACCGCCGCGCTACACCGAGCAGCACGAGGTGCACCTGGGCGAACAGCTGCGCTTTCACTGCCACCTCGACGCCATGCTGATCGGCGCCGCCTGGCTCGACCGCCCCTGGCCGCGCGCCAATGCGATGGCGGCGGCAGTGGCGCGGCGCACTGTCGACGCGGCCAACGCCGGCAGCGGCCAAGCGGGCCAGCGCAGCCTGTTGTGCGCCCTGTACGATTACCTGCTGGAGCACATCCGCAGCGCGCCCACGCTGGAACAGTGCGCTATCCAGTTCGGCGTCAGCCCGGCGACCCTGAAACGCCACCTGGCGCGCCACGGCAGCCACTTCCAGGCCGAACTCGACCAGGTGCGGTCCCATGTCGCCCTGCATCTGTTCCATGGCGGACGGCACGACAACGATGCCGTCGCGCGCCACCTCGGTTTTCACGACGCCAACAACTTTCGCCGCTCCTTCAAGCGCTGGACCGGCATGACGCCCATGCTGTTGCGGCAAAGCCTCGACGCTTACCGCTTGCAATCGGGAGACACATCGGCCATAATCTAAATGAGAATTGTTCTCATTCACTGAAAGGCAGCGATGAATACTACCCAACAACCCGTGCGCGCGATCCCGGCGCCTGTCGCACCTGCGCTTCCGCTGCGCGTCAACAGCCAGGAACTGCTGCGCCAGGGCAAGTCGATCCAGATCGAACACGACGGCAAAATCTACGAATTGCGGGTCACCCGGCTCAACAAGCTGATCCTGACCGCCTGACCGACCAACCCCCAGCCAGCCAGCGTTGCACGCGCCAGCCAGCCATCCCTTTTTGACAGGAGCATCGCATGGCTATCGACATGGCAGGTCCCGCATTTACCGCATCGGCCAGCGCGCCGCCCCAGCCCGAGCTGCTGGTGTCTGCCGCGCTGCACCTGATGTCCCACTACAGCGCCAACGCGGCGCAGGCCGGGCCCTGCCTGAAGCTGGCGTCCGTGATCGAGCGCCATCTCAAGGCGCTGGCCAGTCATGCCGACCTCAATCCGGTACTGCGCGCCACGTGCCAGCAATTGTCGGAGCAATGGGCCGCGGTGGTCGACCAGGCGCTGCCGCGCCCGTCGCGCCCGACCTTGTTCAAGCGCTTCGTGGGCGGCACGCGCCAGTAGTGACAAGCGGCGGTCACGGCGGCCTGCCGGCCGGGCGGGCCAATACGTTCGCGCGGCGCGCAATCGCCCACCCGGCGTTGAAGATCGCGGCTACCAGCCCGCGTGGCGCCCGCCGCGCCGCTGACGGCGACGCGGACCCCTTGCCCGATACGGCGCGGTAACGGCGATGATCGGTGCGGGTGGGCCGGCGGATCCGGCGGGCGCGGTGCGAATATTCCGTGGTGCCGCGCGCACCGCCGGCGCCAGTCCAGCCAGCGCGCATGAAAACGTTTTCAAAGCCGCGCAACCTGTGTACACTCTGGCCGGCTGTTTATTTCGTGGGTCGTTCCACTTATGGTAATCTCGCGGTGACAGCCGTTCCGCCCCCTACCAGGACCTACCCTTGACCGACCACGACAACGCTGCCCCGCCCTCCACCCTGATCGACGTTGCACGTCATGCCGGCGTTTCGCCGAGCACCGTATCGCGCATCCTGAACGGCACCGCCAAGGTCTCCGACGACAAGCGTACGGCCGTCATGGCGGCGATCGAAAAGATGCACTTCGCTCCGAACCAGATGGCACAAGGCCTCAAGAAGGGGCGCTCGATGACCATCGGGATTGTGGTGCAGGATATTTCGAGCCCGTTCTTCGACGAGACGCTGCGCGGTGTCGACGATGGCTTGAAGGGTACGGGCTACGCGTCGGTGATCGTGAGCGGCCACTGGAACGCGGTGGAAGAAACGGAACGCATCCGCCTTCTGCTGGCGCGCAAGGTCGATGGCATCATCCTGCTGTCGGGCCACCTGGGCGACGACACCATTTTGCAGTTTGCGAACCACCGGCCGATCGTCTCCACCGGGCGCGAACTGCGCACCAAGAGCGCGCTGGGGTTCAAGCTCGATAACGAAAACGGCGCCTTCATGGCGGTGCGCCACCTGGTCGAACTGGGACACCGGCGCATCGCCTTCGTCACCGGGCCGCCGCACCACCGCGATGCCGACGAACGCCTGATCGGCTACAAGCGCGCGCTCGCCGAATCCGATATCGCGTACGACGACAAGCTGGTGGTGGGCGGCGACTTCCACGAATCCGGCGGCCTGCTGGCGGTAAACCATCTGTTCGAGACCAACCAGCAGTTCACGGCGGTATTCGCGGCCAATGACCTGAGCGCGTATGGGGTGAGATTGTGCCTGTACCGCAAGGGCATCCGGGTGCCGGAAGATATTTCGCTGGTCGGCTTCGATGATTTGCCGGGGTCCTCGTACACCACGCCGCCGCTGACCACGATCCGCCAGCCCCTGTACGACATGGGCCGCATCGCCACCAATGCCCTGCTGGCGCTGATCAACGGCGAACCGGTGGTGGCGCAGATTCCGCCGCTCGAACTGGTGGTGCGCGAAACCACGCGCCGGGTACGCTGACGCCGGGTTAAAGCGCGCCGCTTACAGCTGCGCCACGCAGAAATCGGTCATCGCGGCCAGTACGCTCGGGTCTTCCCCGACCGCACCGGTCACCTTGACGTCCATGCCCGGATGGTCGAGCCGCAACTGCTCGACGATCAGCGGCAGGTCGCGCAGCAAATGCCCGCCCTGCCCCAAAAATACCGGCACCACCGTCACCGCGGTGACGCCCTGCGCGGCCAGTTCGGCCACGCGTTCGGGCAGGCGCGGCTCCATCAGTTCGAGAAAGGCCAGCGACACCGGCACGCCCGGCGCGCGCGCCTGGGTCAGTTCGCGCAAGCGCTCGAAGGGCGCGGCCCAGGTGGCGGCGCGGGCGCCGTGGGCAAACAGGATCAGTGCGCGGGTCATCAGTGTCTCTCCACCCACCATAGCGCCGCAAGGGCCAATAGCAGGAACAGCAAACTCGGGGCGATCGCCACCAGGATGGCGGGCATGGAACTGAGCAGGCCGACGTGGGCGAACAGGTTATTGATCAAAATGAAGCCGACCCCGATCATGATGCCGACGAAAATCTTGAGGCTCACGCCGCCGCTGCGGGTATGCAGGTAGGCGAACGGCAGCGCCAGCGCCATCAGCACGAAAATGGCCAGCGGACCGAACAGCTTTTTCCAGAACGCGATCTTGAAGCGTTCGGTCTCCTGCTTGTTTTCGGACAGGTGGCGCGTGTAGATGGCCAGTTCGGTGGCCGACATGCGCACCGGGTCCGAGGCCGATACCGAAATGATCTTCGGCGTGATCTCGGACACCAGCTCCATGCTGGGAAGCTTGCGCGTGGCGACCATGCTGGTCTCCTGGCCGAAGGTGCCTGGCGCGCTGGCGCCGGCCGCAGTGGCGTTAGCCGCGCCGCCCGGCGGCGGCAGTTCGCGCGTGTTGGTGAAGCGCGTTTCGGTCACATCTTCCAGGCGCCAGGTGCTGTTGCCGGTGAAGACGGCGCGCGCCGCGGTGATCAGGGAGCGCATGCGGAAGCTGGTGTCGAATTCGTACAGCCGCACATCGAGCATCTGGCCGTCGGTGCGGAACTGGCGCACGTTGAAAAAGCGCGAGCCGGTCACGGTTCCCCTGGTGCCTTCGGTGCGCACGATATCCTTGGTCCACATCCCGGAACGGAACTCCTGCGACACGGTGGCGCCGCGCGCGCTCAGTTTCAGCTTTTCCGCCAGCGGCGCGGTGCGCGGCGCAATCAGCTCGCCGAACACGAAGGTGATGATGACGAACACGAAGCCGATCTTGAACAGCATCCATGCCGCCATCTGGGTCGACATGCTCGACGCGCGCATGATGGTGAACTCGGAAGTCGACGCGAACTGCGCCATCGTGTAGATGGTGCCGATCAGGGTCGCTACCGGCATCACCTCGTACACGTGGAAGGGCACGCGCAGCAGCACATACAAGAAGGCGTGCTGGATCGCGTAGCCTTCCTTGCCCACCGACGGCAGTTCGCCGGTCAGGTCCATGAAGGCGCTCAGCGCCAGGAAGGCGACCAGCACAAAGGCGACGGCCTGCGCGATCGAGACCGCGAAATAACGTTGAAGCACTTTCATTTTGCGGCTCCCGTCGACGCGGATTGCTCCACCCGGCCGCGCTTGAGCGCAGCCCACAACACCAGCGGGTGATAGCGATGGTTGACGTTCAGGCGCCATGCGAACATGCCGACGGTGAGGATCGCCACGAACAGATGCAGCGGCCACCAGGCCATGTTGAAATCGGACTTGCCCTGGCGGACATTGGCCTCGGCCAGCTTGGTCAGGTTAATGTAGGTGAAAAAGATCAGCAGCGCGATGATCAGGTTGGCCGCGCTGCCGGCGCGCGGATTGACGAAACCGAGCGGAATGGCCAGGAGGATCAGGAGCAGGCAGGTGATCGGCGCGGCGATGCGGTACAGCAGTTCGGACTGGGTAAAGCGGTTGGGCGTGGCCAGCAGCTCGCGGGTGGACATGGCGTCGGACGAGATATCGCCATTCATCGACGAACTCTTGGCGGCCACGCGCATGCTGTAGCGGCCGAACTCCATCGATTGAAAGTCGGCCTGGCCCGGCACGCCCTGGTAGCGCCGGCCGTTTTTAAGCACCAGGAACTGGCCGCCCTTGCCGTCGGACTCGATCACGCCTTCCTTGGCGACGATGACGGAATTGACGTTCTTCTCGATGGTATTGACGAACACATTTTGCACCACGGTCGATTCGCCGGTAACGGCTTCGACGAAAAACACGCGGTTGCTCGACGAGGATTCCTTGAACTGGCCGGGCGAGACCTTTTTCAGGTCTTCGCGCTTCTCGAAACGCTGGACGAATTCGGTGCTTTTCATCTTGGCCCAGGGCGTCACGAACAGGCTCAGGGCGCCGGTCAGGAGCATCATCGGAATGCCGAAAGTGAGGATGGGGCGAATCCAGCGCGTGAGCGACAGGCCCGATGCGAACCAGACCACCATCTCGGAATCGCGGTAGCTGCGCGTGACCACCGCCAGCACCGAAATAAAGCTGGTGAGAGTCAGGATAGTTGGCAGATAATTCAGCGTTGCGAAGGCGATCAATGCCAGCACGTCGCTCGACCCCACCTTTCCGCCTGCGGCCTTGCCGAGGATGGAGATCAGGGTCCACGTGGCGACGATGGAAAACAGCACCGTGAAAGTCGTCCCGGCCGAACTGGCTAATTCACGTTGCAGGGCGCGTTGAAAGATCATTCGAAAGTTATAATCACAGGTTAGGCAGTGCGCGTCACAAACACGAAACGGAGATTCAAATGGACTTTAGCATAAAAGCATTCGACACAAAGAACACCATCACGTCGGCCAAAACCGGATGCGTCGCGGTTGCGGTATTCGAAAACAAAAAACTGTCGCAGGCTGCAAAAGCCCTCGACCAGGGTGGTGAAATCACGGCTGCGCTCAAGTCCGGCGACATTACCGGCAAGGCTGGTTCGACCCTGCTGTTGCGCGGCATTTCCGGCACCGGCGCGGCGCGCGTACTGCTGGTCGGACTGGGCAACGACGAAACGGTCAGCGAAAAAAGCTTCACCTCCGCAGTGAACGCGACGCTCAAGGCTTTCGCCTCGCTCGGCGCCGCGGACGCCATTATCGCACTACCCATGACGGATGTGAAAGAGCGCGACGTCAGCTGGGCCGTGCGCACCATCGTCTGCGCCGCCCACGAGAGCGTTTTCCGCACCGATGGCCAGAAGAGCAAGAAGGACCCTGCCCCCGCCGGCGTGCGCAAGATCACCCTGGCCGCCGACGCCACGTCCGACGTCAAGACCGCGCTGGCGCAGGCGATTGCGATCGCCAACGGCATGGACCTGACCAAGGAACTGGGCAACCTGTCGGCCAACGTCTGCACCCCGACCTACCTGGCCGATACGGCGCGCAAGCTGGCCAAGGACTACAAGTTCGACGTCGAAGTGCTGGACCGCAAGCAGCTCCAGGCGCTCAAGATGGGCAGCTTCCTGTCGGTCACCAACGGCAGCGAAGAAGCACCCAAGTTCATCGTCCTCAAGCACATGGGCGGCAAGGCCAAGGATGCGCCGGTGGTATTGGTCGGCAAAGGCATCACCTTCGACACGGGCGGCATTTCGATCAAGGCCGGTCCCGGCATGGATGAAATGAAGTACGACATGTGCGGCGCCGCGTCGGTGCTGGGCACCTTCCGCGCGATCGGCGAAATGGGCCTGAAGCTGAACGTCATCGGCGTCATCGCCGCGTGCGAGAACATGCCGTCTGGCCGCGCCACCAAGCCGGGCGACATCGTCACGTCGATGAACGGCCTGACCATCGAAGTACTCAATACCGACGCCGAAGGCCGCCTGGTGCTGTGCGACGCGTTGACCTACTGCGAGCGTTTCAACCCGGCCGCGGTAATCGACATCGCCACCCTGACCGGCGCCTGCGTGGTGGCACTGGGCCATCACAACACGGGCCTGTTCACCCGCACCGACGACGCGCACGAGAAGCTCGCGGGCGAACTGCTCGCCGCCGGCAAGGCAGCGAGCGACACCGCGTGGCGCCTGCCGATCGAGGAAGTCTACAACGAACAGCTCAAGTCCAACTTCGCGGACCTGGCCAACATCGGCACGCCGGGCGGCGCCAGCGTGACGGCGGCCTGCTTCCTGGAGAACTTCACGCGCAAGTACACCTGGGCGCATCTGGACATCGCCGGCACCGCATGGAAATCGGGCGGCGCAAAAGGCGCCACCGGCCGTCCCGTGCCGCTGCTGTCGACCTTCCTGATCAATCGGGTTTAAGCGCGCGGGTTTAAGCGCGCCCGCAAGCGGCACATCGAGCAATAAAAAAGCGGCCTCGCGGGCCGCTTTTTTTGGTCGCGCGCTAGTGCAGCGCGGTGCCGGCCGTCTCCGGCGGGGCATGCCGATAGTCGGGCGCCCCGGTGCGGCGCATCAGCACCGTCAGCGTCTCGGGATAATCGAAACCGGCGCCGGTGCGTTTGTCGAGCAGATAACCGAGGCCCGCGGTCAGCACCGCATTGCCCACGGTGGCGCTGGCATTGGCCCTGGACGCAACCACATCCTGGCCGGCGCTCACGCCATCCTTTTTACAGTCGACGAACAGGTTGCCCGCGCTTTTTTGCACGGTCACGTGGCCGGGCGAAGTGACGAACCAGCGGCCCTTGTCGTTGGTCAGCACGCAGCCGGCGCCGCCGATTTCGCGGTTGTCGGCGATGGTGCGCACCATCAGCGTCTGCTGGTTCGATTCGCTGATCGTCGCGCAGCCGCCCAGGGCGGCCAGCAGCGCCAGCGCGCCTGTCCGTAAAAAAGTCGCCATCATCTCCATCCAAAATAGTTCTTCAACCTGTTTACGGCAGCTGCCCAGGGTTCCTGAATACCATATTGAATACTACCCGATGAATGCTACTTGAGCGGAATCGGCTGGCTGGTCGGCACCGGCACGGCGGTCACGCTGTTTTTCGGGCTGCCGTCGATCAGGCGGTCCGAATACACGAGGTAGACCAGCGCATTGCGCTTGGTGTCGACCATGCGCACCACGCGCACATGCTTGAAGAAGATCGAGGCGCGCTCGCTGAAGACTTCCTCCTGGCGTGGAATCTTGCCGTTGAAGGTGATCGTACCGACCTGGCGGCAGGCCACCGACGAGTCGGCCTTGTCTTCGGCCAGGCCCACGGCGCCCTTGATGCCGCCGGTCTTGGCGCGCGACAGGTAGCAGCTCACGCCGCGGACAGCCGGGTCGTCGAATACTTCGACCACGACCTTGTGGTCGGGGCCAATCAGCTTGAAAGCGGTATCGACCGAGCCCACGGTTTCCGCAGCGGCGCCGGCGGCGGCAGCGGACAGCGCGAGACTCAGTGCGAGTCGGGTCATTCGCATAGTTTGATTCCTGGAGGTAGGTGCTGGAGATGGGTGCTGGAGATGGATACGTCCCAAGGGGCAGGCAAGGCTAGGCAACCGGCGCAAAGCGCGGTACCAGGATGCCGTCGACATCGACCAGTTGAAAGAACACGTCTTTCGGCCGCGTCCATATAGAACCGTCCGCTGCGCGATACACGATCATCTCCGAGAGATCCGATTCAAGAGTGGCCACGCACACTAAGTCGTACAGGCCACCCTTGTAGTGCCGGTATTGCATCAACTCTCGGTCTTGTCTTCGGCCAGAGCTTTCTGCTTCTTCTTCAAGCCCTGGATGACCTTGAGAACACCTTCGATACCAGCGGTATCGTCGAGGTCACTGAAAGCATCAAGGACTTCATTGAGAACCCGGTTACGCACTGCGGTTTCATCCGACGCCGGTGCGCTTGCGCGTACCGGATCAGCCGACTCTTTCGAGGCGGCCTTTTGCGCCGAATATTTCGCTGTCGCCGCGGCTGTTTTGCCGTGCGCCAGCGCCGCTTGCCAGATTACCCAGCGACGTTGTGTTTCAAACACGAGATATTCATCGGGCTTATCTTCGCGGCGTCGAACGATATGACCATCGCGCTGCGCCCATGCTTCAAATGCACTTCGCATTTTAATCCTTTACAAATGCTGTCTTCGCATTTCTTCACTAATCAAAACAGAATTGTTTCAACTAGTACCACCTTGCCGTTTGTGTCATGAAACCGCCACAAACATTAAGGGCGTGTAACTCTTCACGCTACGGATTCGGACCGTTGGTTCTCACCACCACCGACCCGATAAACTACATATTACTCCGTGCGTTATAAGAATGCAATTTTTTATTCCCCATGAGTAACAATAGTCCAAAATCGTTGTTTTGTCTTCCTGTTGTTACATCTAATTACATCTTGCGAGCGGTTAAATCTCGGGGACAACAAAGTTTAACATCTCCACGGTATTTTTTCGATAAAAGTGTTGATAACACAAGCGTATGCTCACTGCATGAAAGGTCGATTTCGATAACTAAGAGCATGTTCTTGCATGAACGGCACATTTAACGCGATACTGCCTGTTTTTAGCCTCAATGGCCGTCCGAGACCCTCCATGAAAATAGCAACCTGGAATGTTAATTCCCTCAAAGTACGACTTGCTCACTTACTGCAATGGCTTGAAGCCAATCCCGTCGACGTACTTTGCCTACAAGAGACAAAACTCACGGACGATAAGTTCCCGTTTTCTGAAATTAATGCGGCGGGGTACGAAGTTGCCTTCAGTGGACAGAAAACCTATAACGGTGTCGCAATCTTGTCGAAGTTACCACTAACTAATGTCATCAGAAACAATCCCCTGTTTCCCGATGAGCAGCAGCGAATCCTTGCGGCAACCATCGGCGGCGTTCGTTTCATTTGCGCATACGTGCCCAATGGCCAGGCGGTGGACACCGACAAGTATGCGTACAAGCTGGCATGGCTGGCGTCGCTGCGCGACTGGCTGGCCGATGAAATGCGGGCGCACGCCGAGGGCGGCCTGGCCATTCTGGGCGACTACAACATCGCGCCGGAAGACCGCGACGTGCACGATCCGCTGGCCTGGGCTGGCCAGGTGCTATGTTCCGACAAGGAGCGGGCGGCGCTGACGGCGCTGGTCGATCTGGGGCTGACCGACGCGTTCCGCCTGTTCGAGCAAGCCGACAAATCGTTCAGCTGGTGGGATTACCGGCAGCTCGGTTATCAGAAAAACAAAGGGCTGCGCATCGACCACATCTTGCTCTCCGATGCGCTGGCCAAGCGCTGCACGGCGTGCGCGATCGACCGCGTTCCACGCAAATGGGAACAGCCATCCGACCACGCCCCCGTCATCGCCACCCTCGACTAAAAAAGTTTCCTAACCGGGGTCAGAGCTCCGACTCGAAACATTTCCTAACCGGGGTCAGACCTCCGACTCGAAACATTTCTTAATCGAGGTCTGACCCCGGTTGAGCAATTAGTTGCTGGTGAGGTGGCTGCGGGCCTGGGCGGCGGCGGCAGGTTGGGCGAACAGGTAGCCCTGGGCGTACTGGCAGCCGTGGCCGCTCAGCAGGGAGTACTGGGCTTCGGTTTCGACACCCTCGGCCACCACCGACAGCTGCAGGCTGTTCGACAGCGCCATGATGGCCGCCACGATCGCGCGGTCTTCGGTGCTCTCTTCCAGGTCCTTGATGAAGGCACGGTCGATCTTGATCTTCTTGACCGGGAAGCGCTTCAGGTACGCCAGGCTCGAATAGCCCGTGCCGAAATCGTCGATCGACAGGCGGATGCCCATGCCGTTGATCTGCCCCAGAATGTCCAGCGTCTGCTCGCCATGCTGCATCAGCGCCGTTTCGGTGATTTCGAATTCGATCAGCGCCGGGTCGATTCCGGTTTCGTCGAGCACGCGCCGGATCGATTCGATCAGCCCGCGGTGCATGAACTGGCGCGGCGACAGATTGACCGCCAGCGGCACCGCCGTCATCCCCTGCCGCTGCCACGCCATGCTTTGCTCGCACGCGCGCCGCATCACCCATTCGCCAATTGGCACGATCAAGCCATTTTCTTCGATGATGGGGATGAAGTGATCCGGCAGCACCAGCCCGTGCCCCGGACGGCGCCAGCGCAGCAGCACTTCCATCGTGTGCACCCGGCGCGTGCCGATGTCGATGATCGGCTGGTAAAACAGCTCGAATTCTTCCTGCGCCAGCGCGCCGCGCAGCGCGCTTTCGAGCTCGAAGTGCTGCGCCGCCGCGAGGTTCATGCGCTCGGTGAAGTACTGGTAGTTGTTGCGGCCATTGGCTTTGGCGTGATACATGGCAGCATCTGCATGCCGCATCAAGGTCGCGACATCGCCGCCATCGTCGGGATACATGCAGATGCCGATCGATGGCGTGATATGCAGCAGGCGTCCGTCGACCGGAAACGACTGCGCCAGCACGGCAATGATCTTTTCGGCCACCTGGGTGCTTTCGGCCGGACCGTCGATCCCCGGCACCAGCACCACGAATTCGTCGCCGCCCAGGCGCGCCACGGTGTCGCTGCCACGCACCGCGTTGCACAGGCGCCCGGCTACTTCCTTGAGCAGGCGGTCGCCCATCAGGTGGCCCAGCGAATCGTTGATGGTCTTGAAGCGGTCAAGGTCGATGAACATGACGGCCAGCTTGCTGCCGGAGCGCTTCACCCCGAGCATCGCATGGTCCAGCCGGTCGGACAGCAAGGCGCGGTTGGGCAGGCCGGTCAGGCTGTCGTGATAGGCCATGTGGTTGACCCGCGCTTCGGCCTGGCGCCGTTCGACGATCTCGCCCTGCAGCAGCGCATTGGCGCCCGCCAGTTCGGCGGTGCGCTCCAGCACCCGCACCTCCAGTTCGTCGCGCGCGCGCCGCACCGCTTCGCCGGCCTCGCGCCGCGCGGTCACGTCGTCGACCAGCCACACCGAGCGGCCGGTCGCATGCGCCAGGTCGAACGGACGCCCCGACAGGCGCGCCCAGAACGTGCTGCCATCCTTGCGCACCAGACGGTACTCGGCCATGTGGACCCGCCCCTCGCGGAAGTCGCGCGCGGTCTCGCCACGCGCCAGGTCCCAGCTTTCGCGGTCGGGGTACAGGGCGCGCACCGACATTCCCGCCACTTCGCCCGGCCCGTAGCCGAACAGTTCTTCCATCTTGGCGTTGCAGCGCAGGTTGGTGCCGTGTTCGATCACCGCGATGCCGAGCACCGCGCTGTCGAGGATGGCCTGGTTTTCCAGCAGCGCGTTGCGCAGCGATTCCTCGGCGCGCTTGGCGTCGGTGCGGTCTTCGATGATCCAGATCGTGCCCTGCCCCGGCTCGGACGGATTGACGACGTAGGCGATCAGCTGCGCCCACAGGGTGCTGCCGTCCTTGCGCGCCATCTCGACTTCGGTATGAAACGGTTTGCCGACCGAGAGCAGCGGTCCTGCCGCCGCGCCGATGGCGGCGTAGGCCTCGTCGCTGGGGTACAGCGCGCGGCCCGGCAGGCCGAGGCCTTCGTTGCCGGCATAGCCGAACATGTCGGCAAAGCCCCGGTTGTAGCGCGTGATGACGCGGTTCTTGGTGAACAGGATGCTGACCGAGGCATTGGTCATGATCGCCTGCACCTCGATCAGGGTCTGGCGCGCTTCGGTCACGTCTTCGAGAATCCAGATGGTGCCTTCCTCGCGCCGCTCGGCGTCGACCGTCTGCGCGCGCACGCGGCACCAGAACAGGGTGCCGTCGCGCTGGCGGAACTGGTATTCGGCCTTCTCGAACGGCAGCCCTTTGCCAAGCAGCGGCCCGGCTTCGTAGCCGAACTGCTGGTACGCCTCGGGCGACGGGAACACCTCCACCGCCGGCCTGCCCGTCATCTCGTCGCGCGAGTAGCCGAACATGTCGGCCATGCGCGGGTTACAGGACAACATGATGCCATTGCGGCTGAACAGGATGCCGACCGAGGCGTTGTCGAGAATCGCCTTCTGCTCCAGCAGCAGCTGGCGGGTCGCCTCGTCGGCCGCTTTTTGCGCACTGCGGTCGTCCACGATCCAGATGGTGTCCTGCTTGCCGCGCCCGGCGTTGATGGCGTAGATGTAGGCATGCGCCCAGAAGGTGCTGCCGTCCTGGCGCAGCATTTCGATGTCGCACTGGTAGGGACGGCCGGCGCGCAGCAGCGGCAGCGCCTCCTGCCGCATGGCCTCGTAGCCGGCGCCGGAGGCAAACAGTTCGGCGGCGCCGTGGCCGAGCCCCGTCTCGCCGGCAAAGCCGAAGTAGCGGCCGAACTGGTGATTGTAGCGCAGGATGCAGTTGTCGCGCTGGAAGGCGATACCCAGCGGGGCGTTGTCCATGATCGCCTGCATTTCGAGCAGCGCGCGGCGCAGGCGCGTTTCGTTCTGGTGCAGTTCGTCGATGTCTTCGACGATCCAGATCGTGCCGTGCGACTCGTCGCGCGGATCGACCGCGCGTCCGTACAGGCGGCACCAGAGCAGCACGCCATCCTTGCGGCGCAGGCGCACTTCGCCGGCGTAGGAGCCGCCGGCGGCAAGCCTCGGACCCGCCTCGCTGCTCATTTGCTCGTAGCTGTGCGGGCTGGGGAAAACGGTGATGGTGGCCAGGCCGATCAGGTCATCGGCGGTGTAGCCGAAAATCTCGGCGGCGCGGATATTGCATTCGCAGATCACGCGGTTTTTACTGAGGATGATGCCGACGGCGGCGTTGTCGAAAATCGCCTTCTGTTCGAGCAGCGTTGTGCGCAGAGCGGCCTGGTCGCGGTCGAAGCGGCGGATATCGGTGAACACGAAGGTGGCGCCGCCGGCCGGCAGCGGCTTGGTCAGCACCTGGACGGCGATGTCGTTGCCACCGGCGTGCAGCGCACTCTCCCACAGCTGGTCGGCGGCGCCGCGCATGCGCAGCGCGGCATCCTCGCGCATGGCAGGGGAAAAAAGACCAACCAGGGACTGGCCCGAGGGATTGATGCCGAGCAGGCCGCACAAGGCCGCGTTGCAGGCATGGACGATGCCGTGCGCATCGCATGCACAGGCGGGCGACGCGATCAGCTCGAGCGCTTCAGCGACGAAATCAGGTTTGGTGAATACGCGATCCATGTCCCCCACTACGGCATAGTTCCGGCGCCTCCGTGGCGGGCAGCGGACAGCCGATCATAAACCACAATTGGGCCGATTATTGGCGAAAACGCCAAAAAACAGACAGGCCCGCCACGCGGTGTGCGTGGCGGGCCTTGACAGATCGTCATCGCGGGCCGCGCAAGGGCGCCAGAGGCCTCAGAAGGCGTCGCCGGGTACCCGTACCCATCCTTCCATCAGCACACGCGCGCTGCGGCTCATGATGGCCTTGGCGACGCGCCAGTCGCCATCGACCTGGGTCGCTTCGGCGCCCACGCGCAGGGTGCCGGACGGATGGCCGAAACGCACGGCGCTGCGCTCGCCGCCACCGGCGGCCAGGCTGACCAGGGTGCCGGGAATGGCTGCCGCGGTACCGATGGCCACTGCGGCGGTGCCCATCATCGCGTGGTGCAGCTTCCCCATCGACATGGCGCGCACCAGCAGGTCGATATCGGCCGCGGCGACCTGCTTGCCGCTCGAGGACACGTAGGCCGCCGGCGGTGCCACGAACGCCACCTTGGGCGTGTGCTGGCGCGTGGCCGCTTCGTCCACGTGCCTGATGAGACCCATGCGCACAGCCCCGTGCGCGCGGATCGATTCGAACATGGCCAGCGCCTTCGGGTCGCCATTGATCGCGTCCTGCAGCTCGGTGCCGGTGTAGCCGATGGCCTGCGCATCGACGAAAATGGTCGGGATGCCGGCGTTGATCATGGTGGCCCTGAGGGTGCCCAATCCCGGCACGTCCAGGTCGTCGACCACGTGCCCGGTCGGGAACATGGCGCCGCCGGCGCCCTCTTCTTCCGCCGCCGGGTCCATGAATTCGAGCTGCACTTCGGCAGCCGGAAAAGTGACGCCATCGAGCTCGAAGGCGCCCGTTTCCTGCACCGCGCCGCCGGTCACCGGCACGTGCGCGATGATGGTCTTGCCGATGTTGGCCTGCCAGATGCGCACCACGGCCACGCCATCGTGCGGAATGCGGGCGGCGTCCACCAGCCCCGCGCCGATGGCGAACGAGCCGACGGCTGCCGACAGGTTGCCGCAGTTGCCGCTCCAGTCGACAAAGGCCTTGTCGATGGCGACCTGGCCGAACAGGTAGTCGACGTCGTGACCGGGTTTTTCGCTCTTCGACAAAATCACCGTCTTGCTGGTGCTCGACGTGGCGCCGCCCATGCCGTCGATCTGCTTGCCGTAGGGGTCGGGGCTGCCGATCACGCGCAGCAGCAGCGCGTCGCGCGCGGCGCCGGCCACCTGCGCCGCTTCGGGCAGGTCTTGCAGGCGGAAGAACACACCCTTGCTGGTGCCGCCGCGCATATACGTGGCGGGAATCCGGATTTGAGGTACGTGCGCCATCATGCCGCCTTTACGGTCGATTCGAGGAAGTCCTGGGCGAAGCGCTGCAGCACGCCGCCGGCTTCGTAGATCGCCACTTCCTCGGCGGTGTCCAGACGGCAGATGACCGGCACTTCGACCGTGTCGCCGGAGACGTGCGTGATCACCAGGGTGAGCGTGGCGCGCGGGGTGCGCTCGCCCAGCACGCTGAAGGTTTCGCTGCCGTCGATCGCCAGGGTGATGCGGTTCACGCCAGGTTCGAACTCCAGCGGCAGCACGCCCATGCCCACCAGGTTGGTGCGGTGGATGCGCTCGAAGCCTTCGGCCACGATGGCTTCCACGCCGGCCAGGCGCACGCCCTTGGCGGCCCAGTCGCGCGAGGAACCCTGGCCGTAGTCGGCGCCGGCAATGATGATCAGCGGCTGCTTGCGCTCCATGTAGGTCTGGATCGCTTCCCACATGCGGGTGACCGTGCCTTCCGGTTCGATGCGCGCCAGCGAGCCTGCCTTGACCTTACCGTCGACCACGACCATCTCGTTTTTCAGGGTCGGATTGGCGAAGGTGGCGCGCTGCGCGGTCAGGTGGTCGCCGCGGTGGGTGGCGTAGGAATTGAAGTCTTCCTCCGGCAGGCCCATCTTGGCCAGGTATTCGCCGGCTGCGGAATCGAGCATGATCGCGTTCGACGGCGACAGGTGGTCGGTGGTGATGTTGTCGCCCAGGACCGCGAGCGGACGCATGCCGGCCAGCGTGCGAACACCGGCCAGCGCGCCTTCCCAGTACGGCGGACGCCGGATGTAGGTGGTATTCGGACGCCAGTCGTACAGTGGGCTGACCTTGATGCCGTCGTCTTCCTGCTTGGCGAACATCGGAATGTAGACCTTGTGGAAGTGCGCCGGCTTGACGCTGGACGCCACCAGTGCGTCGATCTCCTCGTCGCTCGGCCAGATATCCTTGAGCGTGACCGGCTTGCCATCGGCGCCGACGCCCAGCACGTCCTTCTCGATGTCGAAGCGGATCGTGCCGGCGATCGCGTAGGCCACCACCAGCGGCGGCGACGCCAGGAATGCCTGTTTCGCGTACGGGTGGATGCGGCCGTCGAAGTTGCGGTTGCCCGACAGGACGGCGGTGGCGTACAGGTCGCGCTCCACCACTTCCTTTTGAATCACCGGATCGAGTGCCCCGGACATGCCGTTGCAGGTGGTGCAGGCGTAAGCGACGACACCGAAGCCGAGCGTTTCCAGTTCGCGCATCAGGCCCGCGTCTTCCAGGTACAGGGTGACGGCCTTGGAGCCCGGCGCCAGCGAACTCTTGACCCACGGCTTGCGCGTCAGGCCAAGCTTGTTGGCGTTACGCGCGATCAGGCCGGCGGCGATCATGTTGCGCGGGTTGTTGGTGTTGGTGCAGCTGGTAATGGCCGCGATGATGACGGCGCCGTCGGGCATCAGGCCCGGCTCGTTTTCGACCACGCCGCTGATGCCGCGCGCGGCCAGTTCCGATGTCGGCACGCGGTTGTGCGGATTGGACGGGCCGGCGATGGTACGCACCACCGACGACAGGTCGAAGCGCAGCACACGCTCGTACTCGGCGCTCTTGAGCGACTCGCCCCACAAACCGGTGTGCTTCGCATACAGCTCGACCAGCTTGACCAGTTCGTCGTCGCGGCCGGTGAGCTTGAGGTACTTGATGGTCTGCTCGTCGATGTAGAACATCGCGGCAGTCGACCCGTATTCCGGCGCCATGTTGGAGATCGTCGCGCGGTCGCCCAGGGTCAGGTGTGCGGCGCCTTCGCCGTAGAACTCGAGATAGGACGACACGACCTTCTGCTGGCGCAGGAATTCGGTCAGCGCCAGCACCGTGTCGGTGGCGGTGATGCCCGGCTGCGGTTTGCCGGTCAGCTCGACGCCGATGATGTCGGGCAGGCGCATCCACGAGGCGCGGCCCAGCATCACGCTTTCGGCTTCCAGGCCGCCAACGCCGATCGCGATCACGCCGAGCGCGTCGACCATCGGGGTGTGCGAATCGGTGCCGACCAGGGTGTCGGGGAAGGCCACGCCGCCCTGCACCTGGACCACCGGCGACATGCGCTCCAGATTGATCTGGTGCAGGATGCCGTTACCCGGCGGGATGACGTCGACATTCTTGAACGCCTTCTTGGTCCAGTTGATGAAGTCGAAACGGTCTTCATTGCGGCGATCCTCGATGGCGCGGTTCTTGTCGAACGCGTCGGGATCGAACCCGCCGCATTCGACCGCCAGCGAATGGTCGACCACCAGCTGGGTCGGCACCACCGGGTTGACCAGGGCCGGATCACCGCCCTGCAGGGCAATCGCGTCGCGCAGGCCGGCCAGGTCGACCAGCGCGGTCTGGCCGAGGATGTCGTGGCAGACCACGCGCGCCGGAAACCACGGGAAGTCCAGGTCGCGCTTGCGCTCGATCAGTTGACCCAGCGAGGCGTTCAAGGTCGGCGGGTCGCAACGGCGCACCAGGTTTTCGGCCAGCACGCGCGAGGTGTACGGCAGCTTGTCGTAGGCGCCAGGCGCGATGGCGTCGACCGCGGCGCGCGCGTCGAAGTAATCGAGTTTGGTGCCCGGCAGGTTTTTGCGGTGATTCGTGTTCATATCGATTCCTTGCTTACTGATTACTTGCGCTCGGCCAGCGGCACGAACGTCAGGTCGTCCGGGCCGACGTAGTTGGCGCTCGGGCGGATGATCTTGTTGTCGATGCGCTGCTCGATCACGTGGGCGGCCCAGCCGGAGGTGCGCGAAATCACGAACAGCGGCGTGAACATCGCGGTCGGCACGCCCATCATGTGGTACGACACGGCGGAGAACCAGTCCAGGTTCGGGAACATCTTCTTGACTTCCCACATGACGGTTTCCAGTCGCTCGGCGATGTCGAACATCTTGGTCGAACCGGCGCTTTCGGACAGCGAGCGCGCCACTTCCTTGATGACTTTATTGCGCGGGTCGGACACGGTGTAGACCGGGTGGCCGAAACCGATCACCACTTCCTTGTTGGCGACGCGGTTGCGGATGTCGGCTTCGGCTTCGTCCGGGTTCTCGTAGCGCTTCTGGATATCGAGCGCGACTTCGTTGGCGCCGCCGTGTTTCGGACCGCGCAGCGCGCCGATCGCGCCGGTGATGGCCGAGTGGATATCGGAACCGGTGCCGGCGATCACGCGCGCGGTGAAGGTCGAGGCATTGAACTCGTGCTCCGCATACAAGATCAGCGAGGTGTGCATCGCCTTGACCCAGGCCTCGGGCGGCTTGAAGCCGTGCAGCAGGTGCAGGAAGTGGCCGCCGATCGAGTCGTCGTCGGTTTCGGTTTCGATGCGGCGGCCGTTGTGGCTGAAGTGGTACCAGTACAGCAGCATCGAGCCGAAGGACGCCATCAGGCGGTCGGCGATCGAGCGCGCGCCGGGCACGTTGTGGTCGTCTTTTTCAGGCAGCACGCAGCCGAGGGTCGAGACGCCGGTGCGCATCACGTCCATCGGATGGCTCGATGCCGGCAGCGCTTCGAGCGCGCTCTTGACCGCCTGCGGCAGGCCGCGCATCGATTTCAGGTGCGCCTTGTAGCCACGCAGTTCGCCGTCGTTCGGCAGTTTGCCGTGCACCAGCAGGTAGGCGATTTCTTCGAATTCGCAGCTGTCGGCGACATCGAGGATGTCGTAGCCGCGATAGTGCAGGTCGTTGCCGGTTTTGCCGACCGAGCACAGTGCGGTGTTACCGGCGGTGACGCCGGACAACGCGACCGATTTTTTCGGCTTGAATGGAACGGCTTCGGCCGGGGTGGTGATGTCAGTCATGTGAACTCCGCGATTCTTCTTAATTAGTGTGATTACTTTTCTTTACCCTGGGCGAACAGCGAGTCGAGCTTTTGCTCGTACTCGTGGTAGCCGAGGTAGTCGTACAGCTCCATGCGGCTTTGCATGGTCGATACGACGTTTTTCTGGGTGCCTTCGGCGCGCAGCGTCTTGTAGAAATTCAGGGCCGCCGCGTTCATGGCGCGGTAGGCGCCGCAGCAGTACAGGGCGATATCGACCTTGGCCGAGCGCAGTTCGTCGAGCGTGAACAGCGGCGTCGCGCCGAATTCGGTCAGGTTGGCGAGGATCGGCACCTTGACCGCGTCGCGCACCTGGCTGTACATCTCCAGTTTGGTGATCGCTTCCGGGAAGATCATGTCGGCGCCGGCTTCGACGTACGCGCAGGCGCGGTCGATGGCGGCGTTCAGCCCTTCGACGGCAAGCGAATCGGTGCGCGCCATGATGACGAAGCTTTCGTCATGGCGGGCGTCCACGGCGGCCTTGATGCGGTCGACCATTTCTTCCTTGCTGACGATCTCCTTGCCCGGGCGGTGGCCGCAGCGCTTGGCCGAAACCTGGTCTTCCATGTGTACCGCCGCCACGTCGGCGCGGATCATGTGGCGGATCGTGCGCGCGATGTTGAAGGCGCCGCCCCAGCCGGTGTCGATATCGACCATCAGCGGCAGGCCGCAGGTGTCGGTGATGCGCTGGGCATCGGTGATCACGTCGTCCATGGTGCTGATGCCGAGGTCCGGCATGCCGAGCGAGTTGGCGGCCACGCCGCCACCGGACAGGTACACGGCCTTGTAGCCGGTTTGTTCGGCCATGCGCGCGGTGTAGGCGGTGATGGTGCCGACGACCTGCAATGGGGACTCTTCCTGGACTGCGCGGCGGAACATCGCGCCTCGTGATTCTCTCATTACGTTTCTCCTGGGGATGATGCGTTAAACAGACGACCCTGACAGCATTGCAAGCGGCGTGCCACCGATGCTGAAGGCCGATGGACAGGGAGGGAATGCCGGAAACGGCTTTACATTCAATAGCTTGCGCTAAATCAAAACGAGCTTGTCGGAAATAGTGCTGGGCAAGCATGTTTCATCCATGTTTCATCGTGAAACGTCGAAACACCAATACGGTACAATTGAAACATGCCCTATTCTTCCCGCACTGCTGGCGACGCCCACGACAAACCGGTCATCTGGACCGTTTCCGTATCGCGCCTGTCCGACCTGTTCCGCGACATCACGCTCGAATACGACCACCTGGCGGCGATCGAGCCGGTCAACCTTGGCTTCGACGACGCCGCCCGCCATATCCGCGAGCGCATGGCCAACGAACGCTGCGACGTGGTGATCGCGGCCGGCTCGAACGCGGCTTACCTGAAAGGCCGCGTGTCGGTGCCGGTGGTGATCGCCAAGGCCAGCGGCTTCGACATGATGCAGGCGCTGGCGCGCGCGCGCCGCGTATCGGCGCGCATCGGCGTCATCACTTACCAGCAGCAGCTGCCCGAACTGGCCGAATTTGCCGGCACGTTCGGCTTTTCCATCGCGCAGCGCACCTACGTCACCGAAGAAGACGCACGCGCCCAGATCAACGACCTGAAAGCGGCCGGGATCGAGGCGATCGTCGGTGCGGGCCTGATCACCGACCTGGCCGAAGAAGCGGGACTGACCGGCGTCTTCGTGTATTCGGCCGCGTCGATCCGCCAGGCCTTCGACGATGCGCTGGAACTGGCGCGCCTGACCCAGCTCGAATCGAACAGCGGCCGGCGCCCGGTGGTCGCCGACACCTTGCGCACACGGCATGGGCTGAACGATTTGCGTGGCGAATCGCAAGCCATGGAGACCCTGCGCCAGGCGGTGGTGCTGTATGCGCGCTCGCCCGCCACGGTGCTGATCCAGGGCGAAACCGGCACCGGCAAGGAGTTGGTGGCGCAAGCGATTCACCCCGAAAGCCCGCGCAGCCTGGGCGCAAACCGGCCGTTCGTGGCCGTCAACTGCGGCGCGGTGGCCGAGTCGCTGCTGGAATCGGAACTGTTCGGACACGAGGAAGGCGCGTTCACCGGCGCGCGCCGCGGCGGCCATGCGGGCTTGTTCGAAGCCGCCAACCGCGGCACGCTGTTTCTCGACGAGATCGGCGAAATGCCGCTGCCGCTGCAAACGCGCCTGCTGCGCGTGCTGGAAGAGCGCGAGGTGGTGCGGGTCGGCGGTACGCGCCCGATTGCGATCAATGTACGCGTGGTCAGCGCCACCCACTGCGACCTGGAACAGCGGGTGCGCGAGGGACGCTTTCGGGCCGATCTGTTTTACCGTCTTGCCGTGCTGCGCCTGGCGTTGCCGCCGCTGCGCGAGCGCGTGGGCGATGTGGTGGCGCTGGCCGAGTGGTCGCTCAAGAATGCGCTGGCGGCGCTGGGCGCGCGGCCGCATCCGAACCTGCATGCCGAAATGGCGGGCTGCGCGCCGCTGCTGGAGCGCTACGGCTGGCCGGGCAATGTGCGCGAACTGCGCAACCTGATGGAACGGGTGGCGCTGTTCTTGGCGGCCGAGCCTTTGCAGGCATTGACGCCGGCGTTTGTGCTGTCGGTTGCGCCGGAATTGGGCCGCGATGGTCAGGCGGCGCTGGCCGTGCCGGTGCCGGCGGCTGAAACGGTGGAACAGGTGCTGGCGCGCTTCGGCGGCCGGCGCGAGGAGGCGGCTGCGCATCTGGGCATCAGCCGGACGACGTTGTGGCGCAAGTTGAAATCGGGCGGCTGACAGGAATGCCGACTTTTGCGCAAATCGCATCAGAATTCGTATATCGAAGCATAAAATCATTCGTTCCAATGCCGTAAAGACGCGCCTATGATCCGCCCTTTTTCCGCCGGAGCGGCTGCCCACGAGGCTGCCGGAACCGGCTTTCGGAGGTTCTCATGTCATCCGCACCGCAGCCCGCCCTGTTTTCCCTGATCGGCAACACCCCGCTGATCGAAGTGACCCGCATCGACACCGGCCCGTGCCGCCTGTTCCTCAAACTCGAATCGCAAAACCCCGGCGGCTCCATCAAGGACCGCATCGGCCGCGCCATGATCGAAGCGGCTGAAGCCGATGGCAGCCTGAAACCGGGCGGTGTCGTGGTCGAAGCGACCGCCGGCAATACGGGCCTCGGCCTGGCCCTGGTCGCGCGCCTGAAAGGCTACCGCGTGGTGCTGGTCGTGCCCGACAAAATGGCGATCGAAAAAATCCTGCACCTCAAAGCCCTGGGCGCCGAAATCCACCTGACCCGCTCCGACGTGGGCAAGGGTCATCCGGAGTACTACCAGGATGTCGCGGCGCGCCTGGCGCGCGAGATTCCCGGCTCGTGGTTTGCCGACCAGTTCAACAACCCGGCCAACCCGCTGGCGCACCAGCGCACCACCGGTCCGGAGCTGTGGGAGCAGACCGGCCACGATCTCGACGCCATCGTGGTCGGCGTCGGCTCGTCCGGCACCCTGAGCGGCCTGTCGCGTTATTTTGAAACGGTGCAGCCCAAGCTGGAATTCGTGCTGGCCGATCCCGAGGGTTCCATCCTGGCCGACTATATCAACACCGGCGTGCTGCGCGACGACGCCGGTTCGTGGGCGGTGGAAGGCATCGGCGAAGACTTCATTCCCGCCATCGCCGACCTGTCGCGCGTGAAAAGCGCCTACACCATCAGCGATGAAGACAGCTTCGGCAGCGCGCGCATGCTGCTGCGCGAAGAAGGCATTTTGGCCGGTTCGTCGAGCGGCACCCTGCTGGCCGCCGCGCTGCGCTACTGCCGCGCGCAGACCACGCCGAAAAACGTGATGACTTTTGTCTGCGACACCGGCACGCGCTACCTGACCAAGGTGTACAGCGACGGCTGGATGGTCGACCAGGGCCTGCTGCAGCGCCCTGCCCTGGGCGACCTGCGCGACCTGATCGGCCGCCGCTTCGACGATGGCGAGGTGGTCACCGTGGCGCCGTCCGACACGCTGCTCACGGCATTCAACCGCATGCGCAGCGCCGACCTGGCGCAGTTGCCGGTGACCGACAATGGCCGCCTGGCCGGCATTCTCGACGAGTCGGACCTGCTGCTGCATGTGACAGGCGACGCCACCCGCTTTCGCGACCAGGTCGGCAGCACCATGACATCGGAACTGCAGACATTGCGCCCATCCGCCAGCATGGCCGAACTGCGCGATATACTCGACCGCGGCCTGACCGCCGTGATCAGCGACGAAGGCCATTTCTATGGCCTGATTACCCGCTTCGACCTTCTTAACCACTTGCGCAGGACACTATCGTGAGCAACTCTGTGAGCAAACCCGTGACCGACTCCACCAGCAAAAAACATCTCTCCACGCGCGTGATCCACGGCGGCCAGTCGCCCGATCCGTCAACCGGCGCGGTCATGCCGCCGATTTACGCCACCTCCACCTACGTGCAGGAAAGCCCGGGCGTGCACAAGGGACTCGATTACGGCCGTTCGCACAACCCGACCCGCTGGGCGCTGGAGCGCTGCGTGGCCGACCTGGAAGGCGGCGCGCAGGCGTTCGCCTTCGCTTCCGGACTGGCCGCCATTTCGACGGTGCTGGAACTGGCCGATGCCGGCTCGCACATCATCGCCGGCGACGATATGTACGGCGGCACCTACCGCCTGTTCGAGCGCGTGCGGCGGCGCAGCGCGGGCCACGATTTTACCTATGTCGACCTGACCGATCCGGCCGCCCTGCTGGCGGCGCTGCGTCCGGAAACGCGCATGGTGTGGGTCGAAACGCCGACCAACCCGATGCTCAAGCTGGCCGACCTGAAAGCCATCGGCGACATCTGCCGCGCACGCGGCATCATTTCGGTGTGCGACAACACCTTCGCCAGCCCGATCGTCCAGCGTCCGCTGGAACTGGGCATGGACATCGTGGTGCACTCGACAACCAAATACATGAACGGCCATTCGGACGTCATCGGCGGCATCGCCGTGGTGGGCGCGGGCGAGCATCAGGCGGCATGGGCCGAGCAGTTGGGCTTTTTGCAAAATTCGGTGGGGGCGATCCAGGGTCCGTTCGACAGCTTCCTGGTCCTGCGCGGGATCAAAACACTGGCGCTGCGCCTGGAGCGCCACTGCGCCAGCGCGCTGGACCTGGCCGAATGGCTGGAAAAAGAGCCGAAGGTCGGGCGGGTGTACTACCCGGGCCTGGCATCGCATCCGCAGCACGCACTGGCCAAGCGCCAGATGAACGGCTTCGGCGGCATCATCTCGCTGCAGCTCAATACCGACCTGGCCGGAGCGCGCCGCTTCCTGGAACGCTGCGACGTGTTCACCCTGGCCGAGAGCCTGGGCGGCGTCGAAAGCCTGATCGAGCACCCTGCCCTGATGACGCATGCGACCATTCCGCCAGCGCAGCGCGCACTGCTCGGCATCAGCGATGGGCTGGTGCGCCTGTCGGTCGGCGTGGAGCACGTGGAAGACCTGCGCGACGACTTGCGCGCCGCGCTCGCGGCAATCTGAGGTCTCTCAGCTGCCGGCATCGCCGTCGCAGATGAAGGCGGTGCCGGGCATGCACCGGATCAGTGGCTGCGCACCTGGCCGGCGGCCTGCTGGACGTGCACCAGTACGAACTGGCCGGCCTTGAGCGGCGCGAAGCCGACGGTGATGTTGACCACCCCGTGCTCGACATCGTCCTGCGTGGTCGTCTCCGGTCCGCAGCTGACAAAAAAGGCTTCGTGCGGCGCCTTGCCCTGGAAGGCGCCCTGGCGGAACAGGCCGACCATGAAGGCGTGGATGCTCAGGCGGACCTGGGCCCATAACTGGTCGTCGTTCGGCTCGAACATCACCCAGCGCGTACCGCGCACCAGACTCTCTTCGATAAACAGCGCGGTGCGCCGCACCGGCATGCATTTGCACTGCGCGCCATCGGGGTCGTCGTCGTGCAGGGTGCGCGCGCCCCACACAATGCGCCCCGCCCCCGGCATGCTGCGCAGGCAGTTGATGCCGAGCGGGTTGAGCATGGCGCTGTCGCTGTCGTTGACGGGCACGCTCAGTGCCGGCACGCCCACCAGGGTCGTATCCATGCCGACCGGCGCCTTCCACACGCCGCGCTGGTGATCGGTGCGGGCGATGATGCCGGCCACCGCGCCGCACGGGACCAGGCGCGTAAGCCGGCCGCCGCGCTGGTCGACCGGCTGCAGCAGGCGCGGGAAGAACAGCGCGGCATTGCGGCTGCTGGTGCCAAGCGCGGCGACGCCTTCGACGGCGTTGTCGACGTTGTTCCAGGCGGGCGGCGGATCGACCAGGAACATGGCGCGGCGCCGCTCGCAGTAGGCGGCCGCTTCGGCCACCAGGGCATTGTCGACGCCGCCGTCGAGCAGGTCGCCGCCGTTGTCCAGGTACGGCGGAATGCACAGCAGATTGAACAGGTCGGCCCGCGCCAGCGCATACAGCCCGGCCCGGGCGGCCAGCTTGCCGCTGCCGATGAACTCCGCCAGGGTAAGCGGCAGTTCGTCGCCGGCGCGGTCGGCCGCGGTCACGCGGGTATTGCTGGTCGCGCCGCTGTCCCAGGCGTCGCCGTGCTCGCCCGCCGGGCGCGGATCGCAGGCCGGGCGTTCGGCGGGCAGGATGCCGTTCATCGTGACCAGACGCGAAATGCTGCGCAGGACCAGGTCGACCCGGCGCGGGTGGGACGCGCCCACCGATACGTTGCGAAATACCTCCACATGGCCGGTGACGCTGTCGCGCACCGACAGGTTGAAGCTGTGCGGGTCGCCCGAGAGCAGCTCGTGGTCGACGCGCGCCTGCAGCGCATTGCCCCAGGCGCCGGGATCGCGTGCCTGCAGCGTCAGGGCGCCGACGCGCAGGATGGCGTGGCTGCGCACGACGCCATCGACCGGCGCCGGCGCGCGGTACAGGCGCACGATGACGGCTTTGCCGCCGCCATTCAAGAAGAAATCGCGCACGGCGTAGCCCAGGGAACTGTCGCCCCACAGGCCGCCGAACTGGCGCTCGAATTCGGCGAAACTGGCGATGGCGACCGGTTCGTCGACCGGACCGCGCAAGGCGCGTCCGACAAAGGCGGTGACCGACGTGGCCACACCGGCAATCGGATGCAGCGCGGCGGATAGCTGCTCGGGAGCGGCGCTGGCGTAGCTCAGTGCGGCATGCATGAAGACCTCCTGTTTCGTATTTACATTTACAGCGGCAGTAATCCGCCGCGACCTAGCTATTAGATGCTTCTTGAAAACGATACCTTTGACATTTATCAAGAGAGCTAGCGGACTCGGCAATAGTCTTGCGCTACAGGCTTGACAACGCTGCAAGCGGAATCAAAAACCGGCGTATTAATGAAACTTATGCAAGGTTTTAGTGCACACCCGGTGTGCGTATATGTAAGGCTGCGGTGCAAACCCTATGCAAAGCGGGTCGATCCGGCGGTGTTGGTGTGGATAAACTGGCATGTAATATGCAGACAAGTTGTTTATCCGACAAATTATCCAGTCATGCATAGCACATAAAGGATTGGCTTGATGAGCACGATCGCGCAGATCACCCTCGCCAACGTTGAGAACCAGGCTTTTGCACTGATGTCGCGCTTGCATGTGATATTGCGCCGCGGGCAAGGCCGCGTGACCGATATCGAATATATGCACATCGATCCGGCATATTGCCGCCATGTGCCGGGATTGGCCAACGCCACGGGAAACGACGACGTGCGGCAGATCAGCGCTTGCAAGACGTCTATTTTGGCGAGAGTGGCTTGTCCGTGGCGCCGCTCAAAACGCCGCTGCTGGCGCGCGCCGCCACGGTGCAAAGCCATGCCGGGCGCCTGCGCTGAGGGCCATTCGCCGCAGCCATAAAAAAAGCCCGCATCGTCTGCGGGCTTTTTGCTTGCTGCCGGTGCTTATTCGATTTCGACCGTTTCCGGTGCCGCCGGTGGAGGCGCGGCGTCGGACTCGGGGAATTCGAGCGTGACCGCATCTTTCTCGTCCATGTCGACCGTGACCCGGCCGCCGCTGACCAGGCGGCCGAACAGCAGTTCGTCGGCCAGCGCCTTGCGGATCATGTCCTGAATCAGGCGCGCCATCGGCCGTGCGCCCATCAGCGGATCGAATCCTTTCTTCGCGAGGAACTTGCGCAGTTTCTCGGTGAAGATGGCTTCGACCTTCTTCTCGTGCAGCTGTTCTTCCAGCTGCATGAGGAACTTGTCGACCACGCGCAGGATGATTTCTTCGTCCAGAGCGCGGAAACTGATGGTGGCGTCGATCCGGTTGCGGAACTCCGGCGTGAACATGCGCTTGATGTCGGCCATCTCGTCGCCCGCCGCCTTGGAGTCGGTAAAGCCCATCGACCGCTTGGTCAGGCTCTCGGCGCCGGCATTGGTCGTCATGATGATGATCACGTTGCGGAAGTCCGCCTTGCGGCCGTTGTTATCGGTCAAGGTGCCATGGTCCATCACCTGCAGCAGGATATTGAAGATATCCGGATGCGCTTTTTCGATCTCGTCGAGCAGCAGCACCGCGTGCGGCTTCTTGGTGATCGCTTCGGTCAGCAAACCGCCCTGGTCGAAACCGACGTAGCCCGGCGGCGCGCCGATCAGGCGGCTGACGGCGTGGCGCTCCATGTACTCCGACATGTCGAAGCGAATCAGCTCGATGCCGAGGATGAAGGCCAGCTGCTTGGCCACCTCGGTCTTGCCGACGCCCGTGGGGCCGGAGAACAGGAAGGAACCGATCGGCTTGTCGGTCTTGCCCAGCCCGGCGCGCGCCATCTTGATCGCCGACGACAGCGCATCGATGGCAGGCTCCTGGCCGAACACGACGTTGCGCAGGTCGCGGTCGATGGTCTGCAGCTTGCTGCGGTCGTCCTGGTTGACGGTTTGCGGCGGGATGCGCGCGATCTTGGCGATGATGTCCTCGATCTCGGCCTTGCCGATGGTTTTCTTTTGCTTCGACTTCGGCAAGATCCGTTGCGCCGCACCGGCTTCGTCGATGACGTCGATCGCCTTGTCGGGCAGATGACGGTCGTTGATGAAGCGCGCCGCCAGTTCGGCCGCAGTCGACAGCGCCGACGACGAATACTTCACGCCGTGGTGCTCTTCGAAGCGCGACTTGAGGCCGCGCAGGATCTGCACGGTCTGTTCGACGGTCGGCTCGTTGACGTCGACCTTCTGGAAGCGGCGCGACAGCGCGTGGTCTTTCTCGAACACGCCGCGAAATTCCGTATACGTGGTCGCGCCGATGCACTTGAGCTGGCCATTGGCGAGCGCCGGTTTGAGCAGGTTGGACGCGTCGAGCGTGCCGCCCGATGCGGAACCGGCGCCGATGATCGTGTGGATCTCGTCGATGAACAGGATGCCGTGCGGCGTTTCCTTGAGCTGCTTGAGCACGGCCTTGAGGCGCTGCTCGAAGTCGCCGCGGTACTTGGTGCCGGCCAGCAGCGCGCCCATGTCGAGCGAATACACGATGGCATTCTGCAAGATCTCGGGCACTTCTTCCTGCGTGATGCGCCAGGCCAGGCCTTCGGCGATCGCGGTCTTGCCGACCCCGGCTTCGCCGACGAGCAGCGGATTGTTCTTGCGGCGGCGGCAGAGAATCTGGATGACGCGGTCCACTTCGTCCTCGCGGCCGATCAGCGGATCGATCTTGCCCTCGGCAGCGGCCTTGTTCAGGTTCTGCGTGAACTGGTCGAGCGGGCTTTCCTTGGCCTGCCCTTCGACCTGCGCCTCTTCCACGCCTTCGGACGTTTTTTGCGAGTCGACCTGCTGGTCCTTGCGCACGCCGTGCGAGATGAAATTGACCACGTCGAGGCGGGTCACGCCCTGCTGGTGCAGGTAGTAGACCGCGTGCGAGTCTTTTTCGCCGAAGATCGCCACCAGCACGTTGGCGCCGGTGACTTCCTTCTTGCCGTTCGATGCAGACTGAACGTGCATGATGGCGCGTTGAATCACGCGCTGGAAGCCCAGGGTCGGCTGCGTGTCCACCTCGCCCGTGCCAGGCACGGTCGGGGTGTTGTCGCCGATGAAGTTGGTCAGCGTTTTGCGCAGGTCTTCAATGTTGACAGCACAGGCGCGCAGCACTTCCGCGGCCGATGGATTGTCCAGAAGCGCCAGCAGCAAATGCTCAACGGTGATGAATTCATGCCGTGCTTGCCGAGCTTCGACAAAGGCCATGTGTAAAGAGACTTCCAATTCCTGCGCAATCATACTTCCTCCATCACGCACTGCAGGGGGTGCCCCGCCTTGCGCGCATGCGTTAATACAAACTCCACTTTGGTACACGCTATATCTTTGGAAAACACGCCACACACTCCCTTGCCATGACGATGAACGGACAGCATGATCTGCGTGGCCGTCTCTCGGTCCTTGTTGAAGTATTCCTGGATGACGGCGACCACAAACTCCATGGGCGTGTAGTCATCGTTCAGTAGTGCTACCTGGTACAGCGGCGGCGGCTTGACCGTCTGCCGCTCCAGCAGTTGTTCGGTATCTTGCTTAGTGGCCATACGCTTATTCTAATGCTTTCAACGATGATGCTATGGGTAAATATCAGGGCATTTACATTTGTTTTCCATCTTACGCGTTTTCCGATCTATGCGCAGATGGCGACCCGATTCGGTAAATCAAGAGTTGCTTTTTCGCAGAGTGTGAGGAATTTGGCAATTCCGACGCAAAAGCGCTTGACTTGGATATTTTTTCAACCAACAATGCGGTTATCGACTTGTACTTATGTACTTGTTGATAAGAAGTGAGCAGGCTGAGGAGGGGGCAGAAGCTTCTTGCTTTTATGGCTCGTGTGATTGGTTATAATTTTGAAAGTTCTTTTATGGCAACAGGTACAGTTAAGTGGTTCAATGATTCCAAAGGTTTTGGCTTCATCACTCCAGATGACGGCGGCGAAGATTTGTTCGCGCACTTTTCCGCAATCAACATGAACGGTTTCAAGACCCTCAAAGAAGGTCAAAAAGTTCAATTCGAAGTCACGCAAGGCCCTAAAGGCAAGCAAGCTTCCAACATCCAGGCTGCATAAGCAATCCCCGATGTGAAAAACCCCGCTTGCGAGCGGGGTTTTTTTATCCCCGATTCTTCCCAGATTCTTCCCGCATGACGATCATCTTACAGCTTCTCGGCGTTGCCGACCTGCGCACGCTTGCCGCGTCGCGCATTCCCGGCCGCCTGGCCGGCCGCGCGGCCGCCGGCGCCCTGCCGCCCGCCTTTGTTGCGCAGCGCGCGCTCGGCCTGCTGGAAGCGGGCAAGAGCGCCGCCTGGTGCGCCAGCTTCCTGATACTGCGCGCCCACGACGCAATGGTGCTGGGCGCCTGCGGATTCAAGGACATTCCCGTCGCCGGCCAGGTCGAGATCGGCTACGGCGTCGCGCCCGCGTGCCGCGGCCAGGGCATCGCCACGGCTGCCGTGCGCGAACTGGCGCGCATCGCCTTTGCCGACAGCGCGGTAGAACGGGTGCTGGCGCAGATCGATCAGGACAATACGCCATCGGCGCGCGTTGCCGCCCGGCTCGGCTTCGCCGCCGGCGCCACGCTGACCGATGCCGACGGCGATCGCCTGGTGCAGTGGGTGCTCGGCAAACCTGCCTGATCAGGCTTTTTCAAACGCCGCCATCTGGTCGCGCAAGGCTTTCTGGAACGCCGGACGCGCCTCGCAGCGCAGCTGGTAGGCCTTGAGCGTGGGATAGTCGTCGACAATGGTGGTGTGGCGCAAGAGGCGCAGCACCGTGGTCATCATCAGGTCGCCCGCGCTGAACGCGCCGTCCAGGTATTCGCGCTGGCCCAGCCACGCGGCCAGCTGCGCCAGGCGCTTGCGCACCTCCTCCAGCGCGCCCGCGCGGCGCAGTCTGGCCCACTCTTCATCGGGGAAAAACAGGTCGATCGCGGCCAGTTGCTGCAGTGGTATCTCGACGGTATTGAGCGCCGCGAAAATCCAGGTGGTCGCCCGGGCCCTGCCGGCTTCATCCTTGGGAAACAGGGCGCCGCTGCGCTGCGCGATGTGCAGCACGATGGCGCCCGACTCGAACATCGTCAGATCGCCATCCTGCATCATCGGCACCTGCCCGAAGGGCTGCAGCGCGAGGTAGTCCGGCGATTGCTGGTCTGGCGGACCGATCAGGCGGGTTTCATACAGCAGGCCGGCTTCTTCAAGCGCCCAGCGCACGCGCAAATCGCGCACCACGCCCTGGGCAAACGGCGGAACGTAGTGAAAAGCACTGATCGTCAGCATGGCGGCATTCTCCGAAAATATGATCTTGTTCAAGATCATAAACCGTTCCGCGCCGCCATGCGCCACCGTTGCATGGCGGTGCCGCTTGCGGGCGCGCCGCCGCCCGCAAGCGGCGCGCCCGAGCTGCTCCTTAATTCACATAGATGGACTGAATCGCGCGTGTCTCGGGCGCGCCCGGCGCATTGCGATTGACGCAAACGACACTCCAGTGGTGTTCGCCGGTCCCCAGTTTCAGCGGGCCCCAGCGCATGAAGGTGGGCGCGCTCTTGTTCACATACCACGTTTCAAAGAACTCCGCCCGCAGCCGGCGGTACGCCTCCACCGTGCATCCGGTCGCGCTCGTGGCCTGATACGACACGGTGACCGGGACATTCGCTTCCAGCACTTCGCTGCCGCCGGAAGGCAAGACCACGCCATTGACGTTGAAGGTGATGAACGGCTCCAGTCCCCGTGCGACCCGGGCCGAGGCGCTGGCGGTATTGCTTTCTCCGTTGGCGCCACGGCATTCCACATCCCAGCGGTACAGGCCCGGTTCGCGCGTCAAGGTACCCCAGTAGAAGGAAGTCGGGCCAGCGAGCTTCTGCTCGACCAGATTGCCGTCGGCATAGGCGCGCATGTCGCAGCTTTGCGCACCCACCGCATCGTAGCTCAGGTCGAATCCCGTGGCGGCGGTGAGCACCGGGTTGGGCGCCACGCCGAGCGCGGGCGGATTGGCCGCCGATGCCTGGCCGCCGATCTTGAATTCGACGGTCGGCTTGGCCTTGTGCGCCGCGCCGGCGATGCTCGCCACCCGCAGCGGCGTGCCCTGGGTCAGCGCGCCGCCGCTGACCAGGCGCGCGCGGATCGCGTTTTCCACCTCGCCCGGCGTGCGCAGGGTGGGCGTGGTTTCGATCAGGCGCGCGGCCAGCGCGGTGACGTGGGGCGCTGCCCACGAAGTGCCGGAACTGACCACATAGGTCGAGGCGTAGCTGTTCATCCAGGTCGACCTGACGTACTTGCCAGGCGCCCAGGCATCGACGCAGTTGCCGAAATTCGAACCCATCTCGGCCACCCCCTTGGGGTCGAGCGGCGGGAAGGCGCC
Source organism: Massilia scottii (assembly GCF_030846495.1). NCBI lineage: Bacteria > Pseudomonadati > Pseudomonadota > Betaproteobacteria > Burkholderiales > Oxalobacteraceae > Massilia > Massilia scottii. Next base: position 97,907 of record NZ_JAVCWM010000012.1, read on the forward strand.
AGTGCCATTCAAGGGCTGCGCCGGCTGCCCATTGCTATCGATCGCGCCGACCACCAGCGCGCCGTCCGACGGCAAATGATCGTTGAAGCTGTAATGGCAGGCGTCGCGGTAGCGGTTGCCGGCCGACTGCACGAACACCGCGCCACGGTAGCCGGTGGCGCTGTCCGGCGCGATCAGTGCGCGCACACTCTTCTGGAACGCGGCGACCAGGGGCATGCGGTCGGGCGCGAGGTTGACCATCTGGAAGTTACTCGACAGGTTGACCACGCCCATGCGGCCCTCGGCCTGGATCCGGCGCTTGGCTTCGTCCAGCGCGGCAATCACATTGGCGAAGCTGTTGCTGCCCACAGCGCAGGTCGGGTCGCCGTAAGCGAGCGAGACCAGCTTGGCGCCGGCGTTGACCCCGGTGACGCCGACATTATCGTTCTTGGCCGCGATGATGCCGGCAACGAAGGTCGCGTGCGGATATTTGCCGATCGAGCAGGCGCCAGGGGCATTCCAGCGCGCGCTGACCGGCACGTCCACATGGTTGCCGATGCCGCTGTCGATCACATACACGGTGGCGGCGCCGTTACTGGCCGCGCTGCCGCCAACGGCCTGTACGCCCCACGGCAGGGTGCTGGCGCCGACCGGCACGTCCGCCCACACGGAATTCGCGCTCGCGTCAGCCTGCATGTTGGGCGAGACCGCCTTGATGCGCGGATCGCGCCGCAGCGCCGCCACTTGCTGTTCGGTCAGATAGGCGGCGAAGCCCTGCAGGGTGTGGCTGTAGGCATGGGTGGCGGCGACCCGGTGCGCCGCTTCGACCTCGTGCAGCAGGCGCATCACCTTGCCGTCGTGCTCGGCCCCGAAGCGCGGGTCGCTGACCGCCTTGGCCGAATAGCGCTGCGCAGCCGTGTCCGCGAACAGGACGATGTAATGGGTGGTGCCGGCTTCGTTGCGGATCGGTGCCCGCTGCGCCGCTTCCGCTTTCTGCAGCGCCGCAACGCTGGTGGCCAGCTTGCCTGGCGCAGCGCCGCCGTTCTGGGCGCTGGCGACCGCGGGCAGCACGGCCGCGCCGATCACACCGCTCACCACCATTGCACACACACGTTTGCCAATTACTTTTGTCATTTTTTTCCTTGTATTGGTCAGCAGATTCGGTCAGGTGAATCATGCAGGTTGAGTTGTTTAAATATCAACAACAAGGAGAGTATAAACCGATTGTCTTTCCAATATTCTTACATTTTTGAAAATATATTATCCACGCGGCGGCAAGTATCGCGAAGCCGGACCCGGCAACAAAAAAAGCCCCGTCCTCTTGCGAGAACGGGGCCATCGCGCCGCGCCTGAGCGCAGCGGCAATCTTACATCTGCTCGATCATCACATCGCCGAAACCGGAGCACGACACCTGGGTCGCGCCTTCCATCAGGCGGGCGAAGTCGTAGGTGACCTTTTTCGAGGCGATCGATTTCTGCATCGACGAGATGATCAGGTCAGCCGCTTCCAGCCAGCCCATGTGACGCAGCATCATTTCAGCGGACAGGATCAGCGAACCCGGGTTCACATAGTCCTTGCCAGCGTACTTCGGCGCGGTGCCGTGGGTCGCTTCGAACATGGCCACCGAGTCCGACAGGTTGGCGCCGGGAGCGATACCGATACCGCCCACTTGTGCTGCCAGCGCGTCGGAAATGTAGTCGCCGTTCAGGTTCAGGGTCGCGATGACGCTGTACTCGGCCGGACGCAACAGGATCTGCTGCAGGAACGCATCGGCGATCGAATCCTTGACGATGATATCCTTGCCGGTCTTCGGATTCTTGAACTTGCACCATGGGCCGCCATCGATCAGCTCAGCGCCGAACTCTTTCTGTGCCAGTGCGTACGCCCAGTCGCGGAAGCCGCCTTCGGTGTACTTCATGATGTTACCTTTGTGAACGATCGTCACGGAAGGCTTGTCGTTGTCGACCGCGTACTGGATCGCCTTGCGCACCAGGCGCTCGGTGCCTTCGATCGACACTGGCTTGATGCCCAGGCCCGAGGTTTCAGGGAAGCGGATCTTGGTGACGCCCATTTCCTTGATCAGGAAATCCATCAGTTTCTTGGCGCCTTCGGAACCTTGCTGGTATTCGATACCGGCGTAGATGTCTTCCGAGTTTTCGCGGAAGATGACCATGTCGGTCTTCTCCGGCTCACGCACTGGCGAAGGCACGCCGGTGAAGTAGCGCACTGGACGCAGGCAGACATACAGGTCGAGCTGCTGGCGCAGGGCGACGTTGAGCGAACGGATGCCGCCGCCGACCGGCGTCGTCAGCGGACCCTTGATCGAGACAACGTAGTCCTTCAGCACTTGCAGGGTTTCTTCCGGCAGCCACACATCCGGGCCGTACACGGTGGTCGATTTCTCGCCCGCATAGATTTCCATCCAGCTGATCTTGCGCTTGCCGCCGTAGGCCTTGGCCACGGCTGCGTCGATGACCTTGATCATGACCGGGCTGATATCGACCCCGGTGCCATCGCCTTCGATGTAGGGAATGACTGGATTATCTGGTACATTCAGCGAAAAATCGGCATTGACCGAGATTTTTTGGCCGTCAGCAGGTACTTTGATATGTTGATACATCGTGATCTCCGAAGTGGACGCATAGCAGGCAGCAACATTGTTGCGTCTGTCAGGCATGGTCTGCAATCTGAATTGGTTACTATAAATACGACGAGAGTTGTAGTCTTCTATAAGACATAAGACGCGCGTTTCATATTATGCACCAGTATTTTACTAGGTGCTACGGTTTTACGACACTAACAAATGGCTCTCCAACCGAACGGCGAGCTTACCACCTTCCCAGCGATTGAATTATGCCCCTCATTCTCTTTAACAAGCCGTTCCAGGTGCTGTGCCAGTTCTCCCCCCAGCCGGGACGCGAATCGCTGGCCGACTACCTGCGCACGCCCGACATCTACCCGGCCGGCCGGCTCGACGCCGACAGCGAAGGACTGATGCTGCTCACCGACGACGGCCGCCTGCAGCACAGCATCGCCCATCCCGATCACAAGGAAGCGAAGACCTATCTGGTGCAGGTCGACGGCGCGCTCGATGCCGGCGCGCTGGCGCGGCTGCAGGCGCCGCTCGACCTGGGCGACTTCGTGACCAAGCCGTGCCGCGCGGTGCAGATTGCCGAACCGGGCTGGCTGTGGCCGCGCACGCCGCCGATCCGGGTGCGCGCCGACAAGCCGACCAGCTGGATCGCGATCACATTACAGGAGGGGAAAAATCGCCAGGTGCGGCGCATGACGGCGGCGGTGGGATTGCCGACCTTGCGCCTGGTACGCAGCAGCATCGGGCCGTTTTCGCTGGCGACCCATCCCTTGATGCCCGGGGAATGGGTGGAAGTGCCGGCCGGCGACATGAAGAAGATCTGAAAAGTTTCCTAACCGGGGTCAGACCTCGGTTAGGAAACATTGTGCAAGTAAAGCGCACACGAAAAAAACCCGCCGGACCGAAGCCAGGCGGGTTTTTTGACATGCTCACAAGCTCAACCGGCAGACCGAAGTCCGCGCGGCGGCACAGGCTATTAAGCCAGCGCTTTCAGAGCGGCAGCCAGACGGCTCTTGTGACGCGCTGCCTTGTTCTTGTGGATGATTTTCTTGTCGGCGATGCTGTCGATGGTCGACACGGATGCCTGGAAGATCGACGCTGCAGCAGCTTTGTCGCCAGCCTGGATAGCCTTGCGCACTGCCTTGATAGCGGTACGCAGGGTCGAACGCTGCGACGAATTGTGAGCGTTTTGCTTAACTGCTTGACGAGCGCGCTTGCGTGCTTGTGCGGTATTTGCCATGGAATTTCCTAAATCGGGGTCAAGTTGCGTTTGCAAACAATAGCGTCTGTCAAACCAGTGTTTTTTCTACACCTTGTGTGTCAAACCAGTGCCTGCCAAACATTAGTGTCTGCGTAACAGAATTCTGTACAGCCTTCGATTATAGCGAAAACTTCCGGCAAGGGCAATTCAAAAATCAACATTTGTCCGACGCACCCGTCGGCCCCACTCTTGCCGGGCTATAATCCCGGCCCATGAACTTGCTCAAAACCCTGGCTGCCATCTCCAGCATGACCATGCTGTCCCGCGTCACCGGCCTGCTGCGCGAAAGCCTTTTCGCGCGCGCTTTCGGCGCTTCGGAATTTACCGACGCCTTCAACGTCGCCTTCCGCATTCCCAACCTGCTGCGCCGCATGTTCGCCGAGGGCGCCTTCGCCCAGGCCTTCGTGCCGATCCTGGCCGACGTCAAGAGCCAGCACGGCGACGAGGGCACCCGTCCGCTGGTCGACAGCGTGGCCACGGTGCTGATCTGGTCGACCCTCCTGATCACCATCGCCGGCATCGTCGCCACGCCGCTGCTGATCATGTGGATCATGGACACGTCCAGGCAGACGGCGCAGGCCGGCGAAGCGGCCATCTTCATGACGCGCGTGATGTTCCCTTATATTATCTGCATGGCCTTCGTCTCGCTGGCCAGCGGCATCCTCAATACCTGGCGCCAGTTCAAGATTCCCGCGTTCACCCCGGTACTGCTGAATATTTCCTTCATCCTGGCCTCGCTGTTCCTGGCCGAGCGCCTCGAGCAACCGATCTACGCGATGGCCATCGCGGTGGTGGTCGGCGGCCTGCTGCAGGTGGGCATCCAGATTCCCTCGCTGATGAAAATCGGCATGCTGCCGCGCATTTCGCTCAATCCCATCGGCGCCCTGCGCGACCCGGGCGTGCACCGCATGCTCAAGAAGATGGGACCGGCCGTGTTCGCCGTCTCCGCCGCCCAGATCAGCCTGCTGATAAATACCGGCATCGCCTCGCGCCTGGGCGCCGGCAGCGTCTCGGCCCTGACCTACGCCGACCGCCTGATGGAATTTCCCACGGCGATGCTGGGCGTGGCGCTGGGCACCATCTTGCTGCCCAGCCTGGCCAAGGCGAATGCCGAAGGCGACACCACCGAATACTCGGCCCTGCTCAACTGGGGCCTGCGCCTGACCCTCCTGCTGGCCCTGCCCGCCTCGATCGGCCTGGCCGCGCTGGCCGAACCGATGATCGCCACCCTGTTCCACTACGGCGCCTTCAACGTCAAGGCCATCCACGCGGCGGCCATGCCGCTGATGGCCTACAGCGCCGGCCTGGTCGGCATCATCCTGGTCAAGACGCTCACGCCGGCCTTTTACGCGCGCCAGGACGTGCGCACGCCGGTGCGCATCGCCATCGGGGTGCTGGTGGCGGTGCAGCTGATGAACCTGCTGTTCGTGCCGCTGCTGGGCGTGGCCGGACTGGCCCTGTCGATCGGCATGGGCGCCTGCCTCAACGCGGCCGTGCTGTACACCATGCTGCGCAAGCGCGGCATCTATGTGCCGCAGCCGGGCTGGCTCATGTTCTTCGCCAAGCTGGTCATCGCCGTGAGCGTGATGGGCTTGATCGCCTACTACTGCAAGATCCAGTTCGACTGGGCCGAATTGCAGGCCCGTCCATGGCTGCGCGCCGGCGCCCTGTTCGCCATCGTCGCCGGCAGCGCCATGGCGTATTTCGTGGTGCTGTTCGCTCTGGGGTTCCGCTTCAGGGACTTCAAGCGCAGCGGCCGCTGAACTACCTCTCGCGCCGGGGCTCGTTGCGGCGGCCCTCGTCGCGCTGGCGTTCGTCGCGCCGCCGCTCCTCTTCCTCGGCTTCAGCCTTGTCCTTGTCCTTATCAGTGTCCTGATCCTGCGTGCTCCGGCCCGCAGGATCGTCCGCGGCTGGCGGTTCCTCCGGTCTTGCCTCGCCGGCCGCTGGCTCAGGCGGTGCAGCCGCGTCCGGCTCCGGCGCTTCGGCAGGCGGCGGCATGGCCGCGGCCGGCTCCTCGGGCGGCTTCATGGCCCCTTCCGGCGGCGGCGCGGCCGGCGGAAACAAGGGCGGCGCCTGATTCTGCCCGGGCGCGGCGGACGGCTCCTGCGGCAGCAGCAGGGTCTGGGACGACAGCGTGAACTTCCAGTCCGACAGCTTGCTCTTGTTTTCCATGTTCAGGAAGCGCGCATCGAAATTGCCGATCTTGAGCGGCGGCGCATCCGACAGGCTGTACACGCCGAGCACGCCCTGCTTGTCGCTGATATACATGATGCCCCACTCGGCCTTGCCGGTGATCGGATCGACGAAAATCTTGCGCAGGTGGCGCCGCGGATTGGGAAAGCGCGGGTCCTTGAGCAATTCCTGCAAGGAGGGCGGCTGCTGCGGCTGGCCCTGCGGGGTCGCTGCGGCGTAACTGCGCAGCGCGTCGCTGAAGGCGGCGCCGATATCGAGCAATTCTTCCTCGGCGGCGGCGCGCTGCATGAGCGAACCGACCTTGAGGCTGGCCGCGCCGACCAGCCCGATCACGGTGACCAGGATGATCAGCCCCAAATAGGTAAAGCCGCCGGCGCGCGTCCTGCGCGGCGGCGCCTTACCAGTCGCTATACGGTTTGCCGTTGCGGTCATTGCCGGGTGCCCCACTCTTGATGCTGTACAGGTTGCCCTTGGTGGTGTCTTCGGGCGGCACCAGAATCCAGCTGGTGCTGCTGTCGGCCACCGGGTCGACCGGAATCGTGCGCAGGTATTTTTTCTCGACCAGCTGTTCCAGCGAATCGGGATAGCGTCCGGTGTCGGCGTAGAACTGGTCGATCACGGCGCGTACATTGCGCAGGTTGTCGGCCAAAATGGTGTCCTTGGTGCTGTCGATGCTGGGAAAAAAGCGCGGCACTGCCAAGGTCAGCAGCAAGGCGATAATGCCCAGCACCACCAGCAATTCGATCAGGGTGAAGCCGCGCGCTGGGCGGCCTGGTTTCGCTTGCATCTTGTTCACCATTTGCGGTACGGCACATCATTGAGGCCAACCCGGTCCGAGGTCGAATACACATCGTACACATCCTCGCCTTCGCGCGGGTCGGTAGCCTCGCTGGCGTAGCTGCGCTTGCCCCAGGTCTGGGCCCCGCTCAAGTCGCTGTTGGGATTGAAGGGATCGCGCGGCACGCGGCGCAGGAAAAAAATCTTGGCGCGCTTGGGGCTGCGCATGTCGGGCGCCCCTTCGACCAGCTGTTCGAGCGACTTGGGATAGCCGTTGCTGTTGAGCGAGCGCGCGATGCGCCCTTCATCGTAGGCACGCTTGTAGGCGTCGATGCCGTGGCGGATTTCGCGCAGCGAGCGGCGCAGTTCCTGCTCCTGCTGGCGTTGCATGGTCACTTGCGTCACCGGCACCACCAGGGTGCCGAGCAGGGCCAGAATCGCCAGTGTCACCAGCAATTCGATCAGCGTGAAGCCGCGGCCCTGCCCTTGCGCCATCATTGCTGCGGCGCGGGCGTGGTTTCCGGGACCGGGATCGGGGTCACGGCGGCGCCAGGCGCCTCGGGTACGGCCGGCACCGGCGCCGGGGCGGGAACCGCAGCCGGGACCGGTGCACGGGCGCCCGGCGACGGCGGCATCACCACCGGCGCGCGCGCCGCACTGTCGGGACGGCGCCGGAAGCTGGTCTCGGTGCCGGCGCTGAACTCGGAAGCGCTGGCGGGCGGACGCTGCAGGTTGCGGATCAGGTGCGGCGTAATCGACAGCACGATCTCGCTGCGGTCGGCGCCGTCGGCGGTGCGGCCGAACAGGCGGCCCACGATCGGCAGGTTGCCCAGGCCGGGAATCTTGGTGCCGTTGCTGCGGTCTTCGTTGTTGATCAGGCCCGCCAGCACCTGGTTTTCGCCATCCTTCAACTGCAGCAGGGTGGTCGCTTCGCGGTTGCCGATGCGGTAGGCGATATTGCCCGAGGCGGTGGTGATCGCCTCGCCCAGGGAGCTGACGGTCAGGCCGACGCGGATGCCGATTTCGTTATTCAGGTAGATGGTCGGTTCCACGTTCAGGGTCAGGCCCACATCGAGATAGGTGATCGATTCCTGCGACAAGCCGCCGCCCACCCCGCCCGCTCCCAGGGTGGTGGTGATGTTCGGGATTTTCTCGCCGATGACGATCTTGGCCTTTTCCTTGTTGCGCACGCGGATGCGCGGATTGGCCAGGGTGTTCGAGTCGCCATCGGTCTTTTTGGCGGTAATGCTGGTCGACAGCGACGACAGGCCGATATCGGCGCGTCCCAGGCCGCGCACCGTATCGAGGGTGAGCTGCCCGCCGTTGCTGCCGACCAGCGGCGCCAGGGTCACCGAGGTGGGCCAGGCAACGCCCAGTTCCAGCAGGCGGCTGCGCTTGATCTCCAGGATCTCCACTTCCAGCATCACTTCCGGCTCGGCCACGTCCTGCAGCGCCACCAGCTTGGCGGCCAGCTTGATCGCTTCCGGGTTGTCGCGCACGATCACGAGGTTGAGCTTTTCGTCGATCACCACGTCGCGCGACTTGAGGATGGTCTTGAGCGTGTTGGCGACCACCTTCGCTTCGGCGTTGGCCAGGAAGAAGGTCTTGACCGTCATCTCCTGGTATTCCTTGAGCTTGGAGGCGACGTTCTGGTACACCAGCAGGGTATTGCCGTCCATGACCTGGTAATCCATCTGGTTCGACACCATCAGGTAGTAGATGGCCGCTTCGACCGTGCTGTTCTTCAGGAAGATCGAGGTCTTCTGGTCGGTCTTGACGTCCTTGTCGAAGATGAAGTTCAGGTTCGAGCGGCGCGCGATCACGTCGAGCACCTGCTTGAGCGGGGCGTCGCGGAACTCGATGCTGATCGGCGTCTTGTAGGCGGCGGCCAGGCCCGTTTCGGCCACCGGCGCCGCGGTCTTCTCGGCCACCTGCAGCAGCAGCTGGCGCGCCGGCTCGTACTGCGGCCGCTCGATCAGGATCGCGGCGGCGCGCGCGCGCGCCACTTCGTACTCCTTGCGCTCGAAGGCGGCGCCGGCCTCTTCCATCACCTTGATATGACGTTCGTCCATCTCGATCAGGCGCAGGCCGGCACGGGCGCGCTCGTTGGCCGGCTCGAACGCCAGCACGCGCTGGTAATCCTGCAGCGCCAGCGCGGCCTTGCCGGCCCCCAGGTTACGTTCGGCCTGGTCGAGCAGGCGCGTGGCGGCGCGGTCGCGCGCGCGCAGGTAAGCGGCGCGGTAGACCGGGTTTTCGGGCTTGGCGTCGATTGCCTCGCGGTACTTGAGCAGGCTCGCCTCGACCTGGTCCTTCTCGATCAGCGAGTTGCCCTCGAGGTAGGCGGCCTGCCCGGCGCAGCCGGCCAGCGCCAGCGCCATGAGCGGCAGGGCCGCGCCGCGCACAAGACGGCTCCAAAGTGGCAAATACAGGCAGCGTGTGCCAATCCGGTGGCTAGCCATCAGTCGAAGACTCCAATGTTGAGCTGTTGAACCTGGTTCAAAGGCAGATAGGTGAGGGTCAGCGTGGGCGGCGCGATAGCGTCCACCCGGTAAATGCCGTCGATCACCATCTTGTTACGTACGATATACGTCTTGTCGCCGCGCGCGAGGAATACTTCCCACGCGCCCTCGCCGACCGCCTTGCCGATATAGACAAACGGCAGCGGCGGCGCGCTTGGCGGCGGCGGCGGCGGCGGCGGCGTGTTGTCGACCGGCGGCGGGGGCGGCGGCGGATTCAGATTCTGGCTGCCGAAGACGGTGTTGGCGCCGAAGGCGTCGTCGTCGTCGCCGATCAGCGTGTCGCGCGCGACCAGGCGCAGGATGGCCGGTTCGGCCGGGGCGGCGCTGACGACCGCATTCGCGCGGACGCTGGACGCCTTGGGCGCGCTGCGTTCGACCGCTTCGGTCACGCCGGAATCGGGGCTGTTGTCGCCGAAGACCAGCAGGCCGGCGGCAAGCAGCACGGCCACGCCCATCGCGAGGTGGCGCGGCGTCATTGCGCCACTCCCGGCTGGTCGGCCAGATAGAAGGTCATGCGCACGCGCGCTTCCAGCGCCGGCTCGCCGATGCTGTCGCGCTTGAAGCTGATTTCGTCGAGCGAGGCGAAGGGAATCGCGCGCAGCGACAGCATGGTGAACTTCCAGATGGCGTTGTAGCTGCCCTTGACCGGCAAGGTCACCTGATAGGTATGCACACGCGCATTGCGGTCAAAACCGCCCTTGTAGTCGCCCTGCGAGAGCGACAGGCCGCTCTTGGCGGCGATCCCGAACAGGGTCTTGACCTGCTGCTCGGCGTAGCGTTTCTCGCCCAGGGTGGCGTAGAACAGGGCCAGGTTTTCGTTGGCGATCACCGGGGCCGGCTTGTCGACCGGCGCCGGCATGCGCGCCAGCCCCAGGGCCACGGCGTGATTCTTCGATTGCAGCGCGGCCTGCGGCAACAGCCACGCCACGGCCGCCGCGGCGGCGACCAGCAGCACGCAGGCGCCGCACAACAGCGGCCCGCGCGCCACCACGGCCAGGCGCGCGCGCAATAGCAGCGCGGAGAAGGCGGGCGCGTTCATGGCGCCACCCATTCGGCTTCGAGCTGGAAACGGATCGGCTTGGCCGGGTCTTGTTCGTTGATTTCGTGACGGATCAGGGTTACTCCGGAAAACAGTTCCTCGCGCTTGAGCAGCTCGACGTATTCGATCATGGCGTCGCTGTTTTTCGCTTCGGCGGTGATTTTCATGGTGCGCTTGCGCGCGTCCGGTTCCAGCGCCAGCATGCCGATGGTGGCCGGCGTGGCCGCGGCTATGGCGTCGTACAAGGCGCGCCACGGCAGGTTCAGTTGCAGCACGGCGGCGTTCACGCCGGCGGCCTGTCCTTCCGAAATGCGCGGTCCGAGGGCGACCGGCGCCAGCACCACCGGCACGCGTGCGCGCAGTTGCGCGGCATGCAGTTCGGCGGCCTGGGCGCGCTGCTGCGCCATCAGGCGCCAGCCCAGGGTGGCCGCGGTGGCGCACAGCGCCAGCGCGAGCACGGCGACGATCCAGGTGGCGGGACCGGCGCGGTACAGGGTGCGCTGCAGGCTTGGCGGCGCAAAATCGATGCGCACCGGCTTCATGGACGGCTCCCGGTGGCGGCCAGGCGCGCGCAGTCGGACCAGCCGCTGCCCTGCCCCTGCCCCAACAGATGGCAGGCCAATGGCGCGTGGGTGGCGCCCTTGCTCCAGGCGGCCGGCGCATGGCCGGACACCGCAACGCGCGCCGGCGCGGCTAGGTTCAGGCGCAGCGCTTCGCGCGCCACGTGGGCGGCCAGCCAGTCCAGATCGGCGCCTTCGGGCAGTGCGGCGGCGCGCACGGCGCGGATGGCGCCGCCGTCGATCATGCCCAGGGTGAGCACGCGCTGCTGCACCAGGCCATACCAGGCGCCGGCCTTGAGCGCGCCGCGCCACTGGTTGAAGCCGGCGACGAATTGCGGCACCAGTTCGACGATGGGCGCGCGCTGGGCGGCGCACACCTGTTCGATCAGCGCCAGCAAGTGGCGCGGCAGCGCGGCGGCCAGGAACGGTTGCGCCGGATCCCAGCCGGCGGACAGCTTCCAGGCGCCGGTCGGTTCGCCGAACAGGGTCTGGAAGCGCAGCGCGGCGGCCGCTTCCAGGTCGGCCAGGCGCGCGCTTCCCGCAGGCGGCGCGACCTGCCAGATGCGCACCAGTTCATCGGCCAGCACGATGCTCACGGGCCAGCTGGCGCAGCCGGCGCCTTCCAGCAGCTGGCGCAGGGCCACGCCGATCGCCTCGGGGTGGCTGCCGCCTTCGAAAGCGACTTCGCCCACCAGTTCGGGCGCGGCGCCGCCCCAGCGGCTGGTCTTGAGCAGCGCGAGCGCGCCGGGCGCGACGCCGACCCGCAGCGATTGTCCGAAACGTCTACGCATGCAAGGTCACCCGCTTGATCTCGCCGAGGGTGGTGGCGCCGCGCTTGACCAGGTCGAGCGCGGCCAGGCGCAGGCTGCGGGTACCGTTGGCGTGGGCCGCCGCCTTGATCTGGCGGATCGGGCGCTTGTCGACGATCAGTTCGCGGATTTCGTCGTTCAGGGTGAGGATCTCGGCGATCGAACGCCGTCCCTTGTAGCCGGTGCCGCGGCAGTCGCCGCAGCCCTTGCCCTGCATGAAAAGGTAGTCGTGCACGTCCTTGCGTTCCAGGTTGACCGCATCGAGGTCGGCGTCGCTCGGGGTGAACTGCTCGGCGCAATGCGGACAGTTCATGCGCACCAGGCGCTGGGCCCAGATGCCGTTGAGCGCCGACACGAAGGCGTAGGGGTCGATCCCCATGTGGGTAAAGCGGCCGAACACGTCGAACACGTTGTTGGCGTGGACGGTGGTGAGCACCAGGTGGCCGGTGAGGGCCGACTGCACGGCGATTTCGGCGGTTTCGCGGTCGCGGATTTCGCCGACCATGATCTTGTCGGGATCGTGGCGCAGGATCGAGCGCAAGCCCTTGGCGAAGGTCAGGCCCTTCTTTTCGTTGACCGGGATTTGCAGGATGCCGGGCAGCTGGTATTCGACCGGGTCTTCGATGGTGATGATCTTTTCGCGCCCGTTGTGAATTTCCGTCAGGGCCGCGTACAGGGTGGTGGTCTTGCCCGAGCCGGTCGGCCCGGTCACCAGCAGCATGCCGTAGGCTTCCTGCGCCAGCATGCGCAGCGACACCAGCGAGGGCGCGTCGAAGCCGAGCGCTTCGAGCGTGAGCGCGCCGTAGGCTTCGATCATGGCGCGCTTGTCGAGAATCCGGATGACCGCGTCCTCGCCGTGAATGCTGGGCATGATGGAGACGCGCAAGTCGATTTCGCGCCCGCCCGATTCGACCCGGAAGCTGCCGTCCTGCGGCACGCGGCGCTCGGCGATATCGAGTTCGGCCAGCACCTTGAGGCGCGAGATGATGTGCTCCGCCACTTCGATGCCGTTGACCGAGGTGGCGTGATCGAGCACGCCGTCGACCCGGTACTTGACGGCCAGGCCGCTGGCGGTGCTCTCCAGGTGAATGTCGGAGGCGCCGGCCTTGAGCGCGTCGTACAGGGTCGAGTTGACCAGCTTGACGGCGGGACTGGCCGCTTCCGAGACCGAGGCGAACGACAGCACGGCGGCGGTCTTGCCGTCGCGCCGGGCCTCGCCCACGTTGGCCACCAGGGTGTCGACCGCGCGCGCCGACTCCTCCTGCTTGGACAGGTAAGCCTGGATATCCGCTTGCAGCGCCAGGCGCAGGTGCAGCGGCGCGCCCGGGGTGGCGCGCGCGCGGGTGGTGAGCCAGGTTTGCAGGTCGACGTCGAACGGGTCGGCGATCACGCCGGTGACCTGGCCGCCGGGGGCGCGCAGCAGCACGCAGTGGCGCGCCAGGGCCTGGGCCAGCGGCAGCAGGTCGAAGGCGGTGGCGCAGCTGAGCATTTCGGCCGTTTCCATCACCGTCAGGCCGAACGGTTCGGCCAGGGCCTGGACGATCTGGCGCGCATCGAGCCCGCTGACCGCTTCCAGTTCGGCCACCAGCGGACGCTGCGACTGCAGGCTCTGGGCGCGCGCGCGCGCCAGCAGGGCCGGGTCGAGCATGACGGCAGAAGTACTCAAGACATGTCTCCGGCCAGATCGAAAATCGGCATATACAGCAGCACCACAATGGCGCCGACGACCAGCCCGATGGCGGCCATCAGCAGGGGTTCAAAAGTACGCGTGAAGCGGTCGATCCAGCGGCTGATTTCGCCGTCGTAGAACGCGGCCGACTGGGTCAGCATCGGCCCCATGTCGCCGGTACGCTCGCCCACGCGCAGCATGCGCAGCGAAATCGGGGTGGTCAGGCTGTTCGCCTCGAACGCGCTCGACAGCGGCAAGCCCGATTCGATGCTGGTGCGCGCCGCCGCCAGCGAGGCGCGCATCGAGGTCGAGACCATGGCCTGCACGGTATCGATGGCGTTGACGATGGTGATGCCGCCTTCGCTGAGCATGCCGAGCGTCAGGTACAGGCGCGACAGTTCGTAGATGCGCACGCGCTCGCCGATGCCGGGCAAACGCGTGATCAGGCGCGTCAGGCCGCCGTTGCGGGTCAGGTGGCGCCACAGCAGCACCAGCGCGCCGGCCAGCACGGCGGCGCCGCCCAGCAGCAGGCTGGTGTGGCCGCTGGCGAACTGGCCCCAGCCGAGCAGCATCTGCGACATCCACGGCAGGTTGCGCCCGGCGCCCTGGTAGACCTCGGCGAAGCGCGGCACCACGTAGGTAATCAGGAACATGCTCACGCCGCCGCCGACCAGCAGCAGGATCACCGGATAGATGGCGGCGCTGACGATCTTGCTGCGCACCACGTCGATGCGCTGCTGGTAATCGATGTAGCGCGCCAGCGAACGCGGCAGGTCGCTGGTGCCTTCGGCGGCGCGCACGATGCCGATGTAGAGCGGTGAAAACAGGTCGGGCTGGTCGGCCAGCACGCTGGAAAAGCGCTTGCCTTCGCGCAAGCCGCCGAGCAGGCGTTCCAGCACGCTGCGGGTGGAAAGATTGGTTTCTTTTTCGAGCAGGGCTTCGAGCGCTTCGACGATCCCCAGGCCTGCCGTCAGCAGGGCCAGCAATTCCTGGCTGAACAGCACCAGCGACAGGCTGGCGCCCCGGCTGCGGCGCAGGCCGGCCGCGCGCACCGGCTCGACCGCGCTGACGAACAGGCCGCGGGCTTCGCACTGGCGGCGGGCATCGGCCTCATCCTGGGCGTCGACCACCTGGCTGCCAATGCTCAGGTCAGGCGCGAGGGTACGGACAGCAAACTGCATGAGGCCTTTGCGGGGAAACGGACAACTGCGGGGTCAGGAAACTATTGCGACGTGATGTCGGCGTTTTCGCCGGTGCCGCCGGGCTGGCCATCCTTGCCGGTCGAGACGATTTCATACTCGCCCTTGCTGCCCGGTGCGCGGTACTGGTACGGGCGGCCCCATGGATCTTGCGGCACGGCCTTTTTCAGGTAGGGACCGTTCCATTTGACGCCGGCGGTGGCGGGCGCGACCAGCAGCGCGGCCATGCCTTCTTCGGTGGTCGGATAGCGGCCGACGTCGAGGCGGTAGGTGTCGAGCGACTTTTCGAACGCTTCGATCTGGGCCTTGGCGACGGTCACTTCCGACTTGCCCAACTGGGCGAAATACTTCGGTCCCACGTAGGCCGCGAGCAAGCCGATGATGACGATAACGACGAGCAATTCGAGCAAGGTAAAGCCGGCGTGGCGATCACGTCGGGTGCTGGTGATTTTCGTTGCTGCAAACATCCGTTCGGCTCCTCAATGCTGAATTTGGCGTGCAAGGCTACCATGCCGCCGACGGTTGCGACAACTATTCTTTCATAGCGGACGCAGCGATATTTAGCATGCTTTTGGGCAAGTTTTTTTGGCGCGCTGACGGATCGATGACAGTCATGCGGCGTGGGCAAAAAAAAGCACATTTGCGGTTGCCCGACAAATGTGCGATCAATGCCGGCGGGCCGCGAGCGGCCCGCCGCGGAACTGCTTAGCGTGGCGCCTTGGTGGCGCGGCGGCGCATGAAGCCGACCAGGCCCAGGCCGGTCATCACGAGCAGCATGTCGGACGGCTCGGGCACCGACACGCGCACGTTGCGGGCGGCCGAGTAGGTCACGCTGGCGGCGTCGTCGACGGTCACCGGATTCAGGCTGAACTCGACCAGGTAGTCAGGCACCAGGTAGTTGCCCAGCGCATCGAACATCGCGACGCTGAAGGTCGATGCAAAGCCGGGCACGGTCAGGAAATCGCCGCTGAAGTTCACGTCGAAACCGAACTTGCTGCCCAGGACCACATCATGCGTTACCGCGCTGAAGGACTCGCTGTTGTCGAACGTGGTCGACCCAGGCAAGGCGCCGTTAACGCTTCCGAAACGGTAGGTTTCAGCGCCCAGGCTGCCGGTGAAGTTGCTCACCGTGGCGATGGTACCGGTGGCGCCGTTGAAACTGGACAGCCAAAAATCGATCGAACCGGCGCCAGAGTAGTTGGTGGTATCGATATCGACATGGTACGTCGGCCCTGCCGTCGCGTTACCGATGCCGAAAGCAAGGGTGGCCGCGAGTAAAGCTTGTTTTACGAAAGTCTTAAAATTGAACATGTTGCTCCCTTAGAGTGAACCACTTAAAATTTTACTGACGAAACCAATGCCTCGTCGTGCCGGGTTGCTGAAGACAACTTTCAGTGTGATTTTTTCCCCGGCTTGAATTGTAGCATTGTTAACACTCACATAAGGTTCATTTCCGACAACACCAGACTTATTCTCCAGGGTGACGCCGTCGGTCAGGCCGGTCAGCACCAGGTGCACCGGGCCGGTGATGGCCGCGCCCGAGGTATTGGTCAGGGTGATGGTGGCGCTGAACCTGTTGGCCAGGCGGTCCACGCTCAGGCCGGAGCGCTGTTCGCGGAACGCACTGGTCACGTCGGCGTAGGTCGGGGCCAGGTTCAGGGCCACCACCACCGGATCGTGGTCCGACGAGCGGAAGGCGTCGTTTTTGAACAGGGCCTGGGCGGCGGCGCTCTTGGCGTCGGTGTTGTAGTCGATCACGGTCGGTTCATCCGCATTGGTGTGCCATTCGGTGGCGCCGACGACCTGGGCGTCGAGCGAGGCGCTCGCCAGTGCATGGTCGAGGTAGCCGCTTGCGCCGTCGAAGACGTAGGAATAAGGAATGCCGGCCGGACGCACGAAGCGTTCCAGCTCGTTGACCAGGCCAGCCTGGTTGAGCAGGTGGATCGGATCTTCAAACCCGTGCGCATTCATGTCGCCGATGACCAGCACGTCCGGGTCCCCGGCGCTGGCGATTACGTGCGGAATGAAGTAGTTGGCCAGGCGCGTCGCCTGCAGCACGCGGCTGCCGTTGTTGCAGCCCTGGCCATCGCCCAGGTCGCCATTGGCGCCGGAACCGCAGCCCGCCTTCGATTTCAGGTGGTTGACGATCACGGAGAATGCGGCGCCGTTGGCGGCCTTGAAGGTTTGCGCCATCGGCGGACGGTTGTTGACGGCGTCGCCGTCGGACAGCGCGCCGCCGGCCAGCGCCACCTTGGCCGGCTTGTAGATCATCGCCACGCGGATCGCGTCGGTGCCGGTGGTGGCCGGCTTGGGCACGTAGGCATACGTTTCAAACCCGATGGCCGCATTGAGCTGCCTGACCAGGTAGTCGACCGCGATGTCGTCGTTGTTCTGGATTTCCATCAAACCGACCACGTCGGCGTCGATGGCCTTCAGTTCGCTGACGATCTTGTCGCGCTGACGCACGAATTCGGCCATATTGTCGGCGCCGCGGCAATTCGAGGCGCGCGTGGTCGAACCGACCTTGCAGCCCTGCCCGGTGCGACCCCAGGCATCGGCGCCGTCGAGGAAGGTGGTGAAGAAGTTGAGCACGTTGGCGCTGGCCACCTTCATGTTGCCAACCGGAATTTCCGGCGCCGCCAGGCGCGGATTGCTGCGCGTGAACGACGGCGCGGCGGCCGGCTGGATCTTGAAGGCCGCGCCACCGCCGCCGATGGCGCCGAAGTCGACCACGCCGAGCAGATTAGTGACCGTGTCGCCCGCGCGCACCGTGCCATCCTGGCCGAGGTAAGGAATGCCGGAGCAGGCCACCACGTCGGCGCAGGGCGGGGTTGCCGGCGGCGGGGTGATGAACCAGCTGTCGTCGAGCACCAGTTCGTTGCCGGCATTGGCCGCGGCCAGCGCCAGCGCTTCCGGGGTGCCCGGACGATAGCGGTTGGTCGGGGTTTCGCGGCGGCCCACGGACAGGGTCAGCTCGCCGCGGGCGCCCAGGTAGCTGGTCTGGTTGACGGTCAGCGCATTGGTGATATTGACCAGCATCGCCTCGTAACGCGCCAGGTCGATCCCGGGCTCGAAGACAATATTGGCCGGCGTGACGCTGTTGCCCGTGCCGAGCACGCTGGTGGCGGTCACGTCCTTCATTTCGGTATACGTGCGTAGCGCGCCGGTCGGCTTGTATTCGATGATGGTGCCTTTTACGCGCACCAGGTCGCCCACGGCAACCAGCGGTGCGCTGCCGGTGAAGACGAACAGGCCGTCCGAGGTGGCCGGGTCGCCATCGCCGTTGGCATCCTGGATGAAGTAACCATTCGACACCTTGTGGGTGACCACGCCTTCGGTGCTTACGCTCACATTGGCGAACGGGCTGGCCGCGCCGGCGCCCTGGATCTGGGGAATGGTGGCCGCGCCCGAGACGCTGACGTTGACCGGGCAGGTCGCTTCCTGGCCGTCATTGTTAGTGAAACGGATGACCAGCGGATAGCTGCCGGACACCAGGGCCGCGCTGGCCTGCAGGTTGACGCTGGCGCTGGCGCCGTTGGCGGTGGCGGCGGTCAGGCTGCCCAGGCTGATGCCCGGCACGCCGCCGCTGGCGATGACGGCGCCGTTGACGATGCTGTCTTCATCCGAGGCGCTCAGCAGCACTGCAGCCGGCTTGCCCTGTTCGACGGCCATGCCGGCCGGGCAGACCGGGACGATCGGCTTGGCTTGCGGAACGGTCGGGCCGCAGGCATTGCGGGCCGAGGCGCTGGTGCGCGGCGCCGGGGCGCCGGTGGCGAAGTCCATGCTGTTGTCGTCGCTATCGCCGCAGCCGCCCTTGGCGCGGAACAGCGCCAGCGAGGCCGACATGGCCGGCGCGCGGCTGCCTTCGGCGCCGTTGGCGGTGCCAAAGCCGACCAGATCGGCGATATTATCGCCCGTCGGGGTGGCGCCGCTGAGGGTGGCGCTGTCGCGCACCAGGGCGACTTTGCCGTTCGATGCCGACATATTGAAGCCGCTTGCCGGCGCGATCAGCGGGGTTGGCAGCGTTGGCTGGCCGCTACCGCCGCTTTGCTGCTGGATCAGGACATACTGGCCGGGTTCGACGGTGAATGTCGGCAAGGTCGATTTGCCGCTCCAGGCACCGGTGCTGGTGGCCGAGCCGTACTGGACGCTCCACCCTTCGGCGGTGACCGTGGCATTGCCGCGGTTAAAGATTTCGATGTAGTCGTGGGTAAAGAAAGTGGTACCTGCGTTACCACCGGCACCGTACAGCTGGCTGATCACGAGATCGGGCGAGACGGCCATGGCGGGAGCGGATAAACCAGCCATCAACGCGGCGAGCACGGTAAGCCGGCCGGGGACGTGCATGGTTGCTACGAGCTTTTTCATCGAAACTTCCTGAAGGGAGAGATTGGAATCGTCATTATCATGTTGACTACGGACGTTGAAGTTCTATGTTAGCAAAAAGTATTCTTCCATAGTAAATTTCATCATAGTTGTGACAAATGACAACATGATGACGAAAGGCAGTCTTTTGGACCGGGCGGGGTGCCGGACAGGGATGGGAAGACGACGATGCGGATCGATCAGCCGGCACGGTCGCCAGCGCTGCCCCGGCGCACTCAGCGGCCGTAGGGCGCGGCCAGCGGCTCGCCGATGAACAGGCCCTGGGTCGGCCAGGCGACGCTGCGCCAGTAGGCTTCGATGGCGCTGCTGCCGCTCAGGTAATGCTTGAGCAGCACTGTAGGATGGGGGAATTTCTGCCAGTGGTTGCAGGGCTCGCTGACGCTGCCGTAGCTGGCCGTGGCGCCCGCCTCCAGCCAGCGCAGGCTGCTCATCTGGCTGGTGCCGAGCAAGTCGCCGCCGAAGGAGGTCAGGTGGTCGGCCAGCGCGCCGGGCAAAAAGCCCAGGCCGTCGAGCTTGTCGACGCGCGCCACGCCGGTCTGGTAGACCATGATGTCCTTGACGCCGTCGAGCGCGTCGGCGCGCAGGGTCCTGGTACGGATTTTTTTGGCGGCCAGGTGGCCGTCGCGCGGAAACAGGTCGACCCGCGAATTGCGCGCCGCCTGCGACGTCACCAGGTAGTACGCCGTCGCGTTCGGCACCCGAAAGCCGCTGGCCACGCCGCGGTCGATCAGGGCCTTGGCCTGCGCCACCGATTCGGTCGGCAGCAGCATCGACAGGCGCATGCGGAAATCGGCCGCCGGATGGCTTGACGTGGCGTTGAAGTAGGGGCTCGGACGGCTGGCGGCGCAGGTGTTGCTGCACTGGCCGGCGTCGAAGCCCATGGTGTAGGCGGCCGTGATGGCATTGCATTCGACGGCGTAGGGCGCGGTCCAGACCATCAGCACGGCTTCGATGCCGGCCGGCAGCTGGCTGTCGATGCTTTCCTTGAGGGCGCGGAAACGCGCGGCATCGAGCCGCTGCGGCTTGCCGGGAATATTCACATGGATGATGTTGGCGGCCGGGATGGCACGCGCCTTGCGGTAATACGCGGCGATCGTCACGCTGTTCGGTTCGGCATCGTTGACCACCAGCGCCAGCTGGCGCGGCAGCAGGCGCGCGGCCGCCGGCGTGGCCTGGGCGCCGGCCAGGCTGGTGGCGCCCATCAGGGCAAGGGACACGATCAGGGCAGCACGCGAAGTCATGGAATCAGCCGGTTGTCGGTTTGGCGCGGCGATTGCCGCGCGCCGACGATTATAGCGCCTGGCCGGCAGCGTCGGCCGGGGCGCCGGGCTGGGTCGGCATGCACGCGGCTGGCCGGGCCTGGGCGGCGGCGTCGCACGGCGCCTGCCCCGGCGCGCGCGCCAGCTCGGCCGGCTCGCGCAGGTGCTCGGGACGCTCTTGCGCGCGGCGCTGGATTTCGATGGAAAACGCTTGCTCGTACGGCACCATGCGCAATTGCTCGGCGTCGCGCTCGGCGGCGGTGGGCACGGTGAGCACGGGCGCGCCAGGGGTAGCGGCGCGGTGAGCGCTTGCCGGCGTGTCCGGTGTGGTGGAAAGGGGATTCGCTTGCCGCACCGCGTGCGGACTCTGGTGGACAGTTGGCATCGGGGCGTCGGCCGGATCTGCACCGCCGCAAGCGCTCAGTGCAACGATCCCGGCACAAAGCAGCGCCCGCTTAAATACGTTAAAAAACATACTTGCTCACATCACTGAAATCGGATAACGGTCCGAATTCTATGCGTGGGGAAACAATTCTGCTGTGGAAATTTATTTCATGATTTTACAAATTGCTTAATTTTAACTTTTTTATCCGACGATGCCGGAAGAAGAAACCACGAAGCATGAACATGTCCAATCGGAAATGGAAAAAATTTTCCAGAAACGTCAATTCTATGACACGAAAAAAGCGGTAAGTTGTAATAAAGTGTATATGGCAACATTTTCGATTGCCGGACGCGGTAGATATTCCAACAATATTGTGTTGCGTCGCCGCATTGGACTTGCCGGCCCACCCATTCGCTGCGCATCAAGGCGGCGCGCACAAGAAAAAAGGGGAGCCGCGGCTCCCCTCCCCTGTCCGCCTGCCCGCTTACGCGCGCTGGTAAATATCTTCGAAGCGGACGATATCGTCCTCGCCCAGATAGCTGCCCGACTGCACCTCAATAATGTGCAGCGGCACCTTGCCTGGATTTTCCAGACGGTGATTCATGCCGATCGGAATGTACGTCGATTCATTTTCCGACAACAGGCTCACTTTGTCGCCGCAGGTCACGCGCGCGGTGCCGCTCACCACCACCCAGTGCTCGGCCCGGTGATGGTGCATCTGCAGCGACAGTTTCTCGCCCGGCTTGACGGTAATGCGCTTGACCTGGAAACGGTCGCCCGCATCGATGCCCTCGTAGTAACCCCACGGGCGGTACACCTTGGTATGGTGCAAGTGCTCGGTGCGTTCCTTGGACTTGAGGTGGTCGACGATCTGCTTGACGCGCTGCACCTGGTCCTTGTGCGCGACCAGCACCGCGTCCGGGGTTTCCACCACCACCAGGTCGTTCACGCCGATCACGGCCACGATGCGGCTTTCGGCGCGCACCAGCGAATTGCTCACGCCGTCGAGATACACATCGCCGCGCTGGACATTGCCCTGGGCATCGCCCTGCTGCACCTGCCACAGCGCCGACCACGAGCCCACATCGCTCCAGCCGATGTCGGCCGGCACCACCACCGCGTGGCGGGTGCGCTCCATCACGGCGTAATCGATGGAATCGGACGGACAGCTGGAAAACGCCGCTTCATCGAGGCGGCAGAAATCGAGGTCGCGGTAGCCGAGCCGCACGGCCGCTTCGGCCGCGTCGGCGATGGCGGGCGCAAATTCGGCCAGCTCGCGCAGATAGCCTTCGGCGCGGAACAGGAACATGCCGCTGTTCCAGTAATAGCCGCCGTCGGCCACGAACAGCTCGGCGGTGGCGCGGTCGGGCTTCTCGACGAAACGGTCGACCTGGTACGCCGTGTCCGACCCGCCGGCGCGCTCGCCGCGGTGGATATAGCCGTAGCCGGTTTCCGGCGCCTGCGGCACGATGCCGAAGGTGGCCAGGGCGCCGTCGGCCACCAGGGCGCTGGCCTGGGCCACGGCCTGGGCGAACGGCACATTCTTGTCGATCACATGGTCGGCCGGCAGCACCAGCATGACGGCGTCCGGATCGATGGCGCGCAGGTAATTGGCGGCGGCCGCCACCGCCGGGGCCGTATTGCGCCCCACCGGTTCGAGCAGGATGCCGAGCGGCGTCACGCCGATTTCGCGCAGCTGCTCGGCCACCAGGAAGCGGTGCTCATTGCCGCACACCACCAATGGCGCCATCAGCTCGGGCCAGCCCGACACGCGCAGGACGGTATCTTGCAGCATGGTTTTGTCGGTGACCAGCGGCAGCAGCTGCTTGGGCAGGACCGCGCGCGACAAGGGCCACAGGCGCGTTCCCGCGCCACCGGACAGGATCACTGGGTAGATTTTCATCGCATCTCTTTCAGGTATTTTTTGTACAACTGTTTTTATGTGCGTCTGCTTGTTCCAGCTTATTTCAGCTTATTTCAGCTTATTTGGCCGCTTCCAGCGCCACGTCGGTGCGCCGGGTGAAGCGGCGGTCGCGCGCATTGACCCATTCGTCGGAGGCGTATTCCGAGACGTGCTTCATTTCGCCGGCCCGGTCCACGCTGTAATCCTTAAACACGATCATTTCATCTAACGTCACATCGCGCAAGACCCGTGTGTACTCGAACAGCACGCTGCGCACCACCTTCGCGCCGGCGCAGATGTGGCTGCCGTGGCCGATCCAGCTCGGGCCGATGATGGTCGCGCCAGCTTCGACGCAGGCGCCCGAACCGATATAGACGGGCCCCTCGATGGTCGTGCCTTCCCATTCGATGCGGGTGTTCAGGCCGACCCACAGGCCATCCTCGACCTGGATGCCGGGCACGTCCATGTGGGCGACTTCGCCCAGCAGCACGTTTTGCAGGGTCTGCCAATAGTCGGACACGCTGCCGATATCGATCCAGTTGAAGCCGCGCGTCTGCGCGTAGAACGGCAAGCCTTCCTTGGCCAGCAGCGGGAACAGTTCCGAGCCGATGTCGAACGGCACGCCGGTGGGAATCATGTCGATCACGCGCGGCTCGAAAATATAGATGCCGGTGCTGATGAAGTTCGACTTCGCTTCGGCCTCGGACGGCTTTTCCTGGAATTCGGTGATGCGGCCATCCTTGTCGGTGACCACCACGCCGTAGCTCGACACCTTATCCCAGGGCACTTCCTTGGTGATGACGGAGGCCAGCGCACC
Source organism: Massilia scottii (assembly GCF_030846495.1). Classification (NCBI taxonomy): domain Bacteria; kingdom Pseudomonadati; phylum Pseudomonadota; class Betaproteobacteria; order Burkholderiales; family Oxalobacteraceae; genus Massilia; species Massilia scottii. Next base: position 121,256 of record NZ_JAVCWM010000012.1, read on the forward strand.
CTTGCGGCGGTGCTCGAACAGGGCCGATTTCAGGTCGAGGTCGATCAGCGCGTCGCCGCACAGCACGATCGTGGTGTCGTCGAAAAAGCCGCCGAATTCCTGGATCTTCTTCATGCCGCCGGCCGAGCCGATCGGCTGCGGCACGACGTCGCCCTCATCGTTGGTGTAACCCTCGAAGGAGTAGCCGATCTGGACCCCGAACTGGTGTCCTTCGCCGAAATACTCTTCGATCTTTTCGTGCAGATAGCTGACGTTGACCATGATTTCGGTCACGCCGTACTTGGCCAGGTGCTCGACCAGGTAAGCCATCACGGGTTTGCCCAGGATCGGGATCATCGGCTTGGGCAGATCATAGGTCAGGGGACGCACACGGGTGCCTTTACCAGCAGCCAGGATCATCGCTTTCATGGGAATTGTTCCTTCATATTGACTGTTCGAGCCTTACTTGGGCAGGGATTGCCAGCGCCATGCATCGACGCACATCTGGGCCACGTCGCGCTCCGCTTTCCAGCCCAGCTCGGTTTCGGCGAGGGTGGCGTCGGCGAAGCAGGCGGCGATATCGCCGGGGCGGCGCGCAACGATCTGGTAGGGCACGTTCTTGCCGCTGGCCTGCTCGAATGCGCGCACCATTTCCAGCACACTGTTGCCGCGCCCGGTGCCGAGATTGTACGTAACAATGCCGGGACCTGTCGCCAGCTTGCTTAAGGTTTTGACATGTCCAATGGCAAGGTCGACCACGTGGATGTAATCGCGCATGCCGGTCCCGTCCGGGGTCGGATAATCGCCCCCGTACACCGACAGGAATGCGCGCCGTCCCTCGGCCACTTGGGCGATGTAGGGCAGCAGGTTGTTCGGGATGCCGTTCGGTTCTTCGCCGATCAGGCCGCTTTCGTGGGCGCCGACCGGATTGAAGTAGCGCAGCAGCGCGATGCGCCAGCCCGGCTCGGCCTTGGCGATATCGCGCAGCATGTCTTCAATGATCAGCTTGCTGCGGCCGTAGGGATTGGTGGCCGACAGCGCGAAGTCTTCCCTGATCGGCACCGACACCGGGTCGCCGTAGACGGTGGCCGAGGAGCTGAACACGAGCGAAGTGACGCCGTGGCGCTGCATGGCCTCGAACAGCGCCAGCGAACCGGCCACGTTGTTGTCGTAGTAGCGCAGCGGCTGCGACACCGATTCGCCCACGGCTTTCAGGCCGGCGAAGTGGATCACGGCGCCGATCTGGTGCGCGCTGAACGCGGCGTCGAGGGCGGCGCCGTCGCGGATGTCGCCTTCGATGAAGGTAAGCGGCTGGCCGGTGATGCGTTCGACGCGGCCCAGCACGCTGCGCTGGCTGTTGGACAGGTTATCGAAGGCGATCGGTTCATGGCCGGCCGCGATCAGTTCGACACAGGTATGCGAGCCGATGTAGCCCAGACCGCCGGTAACGAGAATTTTCATGGGTATGACGCTTTCGGAAAGAGATGGGGGGTGGCCAGCTGGCCGCCCTACTCGCCGTGCGGCAAGGTGCGCGCAAGGCTCATGCGGTTAAACAGGATGCCGACCGGGACCAGCACCAGCTGGTCGTCGAATTCGCCGCCGGCCAGGCTGGGGTCGCGCTCGCGCGCGCGCTGGACGAAGGTGGCGGTGGCGCCGGCGTTGACGCGTTCATCCAGGTTGGTGCCTGAGGTGTCCGGCTGGCGCACGCCGTGCACGCTGATGCCGCCATGCTCGCGCCCGTGCGAGAGCACCACGGCGGCGGCGCACTGGGTGGCCATCGAACATTCGGCGGCGCCCACCTGGTACGCCAGGCGTCCGGCGCGGCGCGTGAGCACCGATTTGGTGCCGAAGGCCACGGTGGGCTGGATCGGCGCGGCGCTCATCACGGGCGAGACGCTGTAGCGCAGCAGCTTGCCCCAGCCGTCGCCGGGCGCCAGCCCCAGGGTAACCCAGGGCAGCAGGCCGGTGCAGCGCGCTTCGCTGTCGCAGCGGCCCTCGAACTCGCGGCCGCCGCCGGTCTCCAGCGCCGGCCGCGGCAGGCGCCCGTTGGCCAGCGCAAAGCCGAGCAGCGCTTCGCGCGCCTGGGCCAGCGCGGCCGCGCTGCGCCGCTCGGGTCCGGCGTGCATATCGGTTTTCGCCATGCCGGACATCAGCAGCGACGCCGCGCCCATGCCGGCCACGGCCAGCAGCAGCAGCAAGGCGGCACCATCCTGGCGCGGCCTTGCCATGGCGCGCTTTACAGGCGCCATACCTTGATGCCGGCCTCGACCAGGGCGACATGGTCGAACGCGGCCTTGACGTCGATGAATACGCCGCCCTTGATCAGCTTCTTCTGGAAGTCCTCGATCGAGGTGGCCATCAGCTGGCGGTGCGAGACGGCGGCCACGAGCGCATCGGCGCGCGGCAATTCATCCCAGCTGACCAGCTTGACGCCGTATTCGTGCATCGCTTCCTCGGCATCGGCATACGGGTCGTGCACGAAGACGTCGACGCCGTAGGTCTTCAGTTCGGTGATGACGTCGGCCACCTTCGAGTTGCGCAGGTCGGCGCAGTTTTCCTTGAACGTCAGGCCCAGCACGTTGACCTTGGCGCCCTTGATGTAGCTGCCGGCGGCGATCATGTTCTTGATGGTCGTCTCGGCGATGAACTTGGCCATGCCGTCGTTGATGCGCCGTCCCGCGAGGATGACTTGCGGGTGGTAGCCCAGCATGTCGGCCTTGTGGGTCAGGTAGTAGGGATCGACGCCGATGCAGTGGCCGCCCACCAGGCCCGGGGAAAACTTGAGGAAGTTCCACTTGGTGCCGGCCGCCTTGAGCACTTCCGAGGTATCGATGCCGATCTTGTCGAAGATGATGGCCAGCTCGTTCATCAGCGCGATGTTCAGGTCGCGCTGGGTGTTTTCGATGACCTTGCACGCTTCGGCCGCCTTGATGCTCGAGCAGCGGTGCACGCCCGGCTTGACGATCGATTCGTACATCCTGGCGACCTTTTCCAGCGTCTCCGGGGTGTCGCCGGCGACCACTTTCAGGATCGTGGTCAGCGTGTGTTCCTTGTCGCCCGGGTTGATGCGCTCGGGGGAATAGCCGACGAAGAAATCGTCCTTCCATGTCAGGCCCGAGGCTTTTTCGAGCACGGGGATGCACACTTCCTCGGTCGCGCCCGGATACACGGTGGACTCGTAGATGACGGTGGCGCCCTTCTTCATGTGCTTGCCGACCACCTGGCTGGCGCCGATCAGGGGGCCGAAATCGGGATTGTGGGCGATGTCGACCGGGGTCGGCACGGCCACGATGATCAGGTCGGCGTCGGCCAGGCGGGCCGGGTCGTTGGTGTACTCGGCGTGCACGGCCGCGGCCATCTGCTCGTCCGACAGTTCGCGCGACGGGTCGACCCCGCGGCGGCAGGCTTCAACCTTGGAGACCGAAATATCGAGGCCGATGGTAGGGCCCAGTTTCGCGAACTCGACAACGAGGGGGAGTCCGACGTAGCCGAGACCGATGACGCCAATTGTGCTCATAAAACTGCCTTTGAATGAATAGTGTAAATAGGGTTCAGCAAGCGGGGATGCGGCAAGCAGGGTTCAGCGAGCGGCCGGTTTGCGCCGGGTCGCTTCCTTGAGGAACAGCCAGATGAAGCCCATGTCGTCGATAAAGTAGCGGCGGAACATGCGGCGCGGTTCCTGCAGGAAGCGGTAGAACCACTCGAGGCCGCTTTTCTGCATCCACAGCGGGGCGCGCTTGACCCGGCCGACGGCCACGTCGAAGGTGCCGCCCACGCCCATCGCGAACGGGATTTTCATCTGCGCCTGGTACTGGCCCAGGAAATGTTCCTTTTTGGGCGAACTGATCGCCACGAACAGCAGGTCGGCCCTGGCGGCGGCGATCTGCTCGACCACGCCCGCTTCTTCCTCGGCTTTCCAGTAGCCGTTGCGGTAGCCGGCCACGATCATGCCGGCGTATTTTTTCTCGTAGATGCGCTTGACGTCGGAGACGACTTCCTCGCGCGCGCCCAGCAGGTAGACGCGCCAGCCTTTTTCGGCGGCGCGCTTCATGAGCGCTTCGAACAGGTCGACCCCGGCCACGCGCTCCTTGAGCGGTTTGCCGAGCAGGCGCGCGGCCCACACCACCGGCATGCCGTCGACGTTGATCAGCGCGCATTCGTTGATGATGCGGCGCAGTTCGGGGTCGCGGTTGGCCTTGACCAGCTTGTCGACGTTGACGACCACGTGCTGGTGCGGCGTGCCGGCGGCGATGAAACCTTCCACTTTTTGCAAGGTTTCTTCCATCGTCAGGTTGTCCATCAGACAACCCATCATGTCGATACGATCGCTCACGCCAGTTCCTTCGTCAATACGGCGACGATGCGCTCGGCCGCCTTGCCATCCCACAGGTGCGGACGGCGGCCCTGCTTGCCTTCGCCGCGCAAGACCTTGCGCGCCTCGGCCACGATGCGCGCCGGATCGGTGCCGACCAGGACGTTCGAGCCTTCGTCGACGGTGACCGGGCGCTCGGTGTTTTCACGGATCGTGATGCAGGGCACGCCCAGCGCGGTGGTTTCTTCCTGCAAGCCGCCGCTGTCGGTCAGTACCACCGCCGCATCCTTCCACAGGTTGAGAAAGGCCATGTAGGCTTGCGGGCCGACCAGGGTGACGTTCGGTCCGAGGTCGATGCCGAAGCTGTCGAGATTGGCGCGGGTGCGCGGATGCACCGGGAAGATCAGCGGCAGCTCCTGGGCGATCTCGCGCAGGGCGCCGGCCAGGCTGGTCATCATGGCGGCGTCGTCCACATTGCTGGGACGGTGCAAGGTCACCACGCCGTAGCGCGCGCCGTTGGCGCTCTTCGCGGCCTTGATGGCACTGGTTTCGTACGAGGAGGTATCGGCGGTGCCCAGCTTGTCTGCCTGGAACAACACATTATCGACCATCACATGGCCGACATAATGGATCGCCGACTCGGCCTTGCCTTCGCGCTGCAGGTGGGTCACGGCGCTCGGCTCGGTGACGAAGAACCAGTCGCTGATGCTGTCGGTGACGAGGCGGTTGATTTCTTCCGGCATGGTCATGTCGCCGCTGCGCAAGCCCGCTTCGACGTGGGCCACGGGAATGTTGAGCTTCTTGGCGGCGATCGAGCACGCCAGGGTGGAATTGACATCGCCCACCACCAGCACGGCGGCCGGGCGCTCGGCCTGGCACAGCTCTTCGAACGCGACCATGATCTTGGCCGTCTGCTGGGCATGGCTGCCGCCGCCGGCGCCCATGAAGATATCGGGCTGGGGAATGCCCAATTCTTCGAAGAACACATCGTTCATCTCGCGGTCGTAGTGCTGGCCGGTGTGGATGATCTTGAAGGTGAGCGCGTTCTGCTGTTGCAAGGCGCGCACGATCGGCGCGATTTTCATGAAGTTGGGTCGGGCACCGGCAACCAGATAGATCAGTGGCATAGTCATCCAGATTTATAAAAAAAGCAATTATAATCGGAAAGGCAAATCCGTTGTCCGCACATTATCGAATGTGCGCGCCCGCTCAGCAAGCGAGCGTCTCGCCCAGGGCCAGTTCGACGTTGTCGACACGCATCACGAAGCGGTGTTTGCCGTTCTTGATGGCAACAAAAGGCTGGTTGACGGCGAAACGGATGGTGGCGAATGCCAGCGCCGCGGCAATCCGTTCCAGATACGGCGGATGGGCAAAGGCGGCATCGGCGCAATGGACGATGATCACCAGTTCGCGCGCGTCGTAGACCACCTGGAATTCGCTGATGCGCCTGTCCTCGCGGAACAGATGGGTAAAGAACTCGGAATGGACGGTATTGCCGGCACCGTCTTCGACCAGGTCGTTGGCCCGTCCGACCACGTTCTTAATCAGCGGAAAGCCTCGGCCGCAGGGGCAAGGCGCCGGCGCCATCTCGACCAGGTCGCCGGTGTCGTAGCGCGGCAGGAAGAATGCGTCGTTCGACAGGTCGGTCGAGACCAGGCGTCCGCCGGGCAGCACCTCGAAATACGAGCGCTGGGTAATCAGGTGAAAGCCGCTGCGCCGTTCGCACTCGTAGGCGGACACGCCGGCGTCGTTGCAGCCGTACTGGCTGAAGCACGGCACCCCGAAGGCTTGCTCGATGGTCTCGCGCATGGCCGCGGTGAGCACTTCGGCGGTGCAGACCACGCCGCGCAGGCGGAACTGCGGGCGCCGGCCCGACTTGTTGATGTGCAGCGCCAGCTGGTGGATGGCCGAGGCGTAGCCGTACACCAGGCGGCAGCGCCGGCGCGCGATGTCGGCCGCATAGGCGTCGAGCCGGGCGGCGCTCATGTCGAAGGCCGAGTACATGTGCACGTTCATCAGCGCGTAATAGATTTTTTGCTTGTAGCCGGTGCCGAACAGCGCGGTGCCGGCGATGAAGGCGACCGGTTCGCCCAGCCGGTAACCGGCCACCCGCCAGCTCAGCAGGATGGCGGCCCACAGGTAGGACTGGGCCTTGACGCCGGTGGCGTAGACGAAGGGTTCGCCGGTCGAGCCGCCGGTTTTCTTGCTGACCACCTTGCCGCGGTAGTCCGGGTTGACCAGCGCCGCGCGGTTGGCGTTGGCGAAGGCCTTGTCGATCACGGGGAACTGGGCGAAAGAACTGAAACGCGCGTACAGCGGAGTGGCCTTGCGTACCAGGTCCACATAGGCTTGCAGCAGCGCCTGCTGGCGCTGCTGCAAGGCTGGGGGAGACTCGAATTGCATGGCCTCGAGTTCGTGCAGGATGGACACCGTGCTGGTGCGCCTGATCAGGTCGATCAAACCGAAACGCAAACGCCCCACCACGCTTTGTACTACCGATCCATCACCCCCCATTGTCCATTCCTATGCTTGATTAGTTGACCGTCACATCCAGGTCGGTCACCGAGATGACACGTCCACCAACCGTAATCTTAGCACTTGTACCACTAAAAGTGATGTCCGGTTTAACAATCAGGCAGTTCGAACGCAGGACCGAGACGAAAAAGCCGCGGTTCTTGGCCGTCGAATAGTTAAATTTGTTCCAGAAATGCGGTCCCGCCGGCACGCTCGGCGCCGGCATGTAGCCGACCGAGGTGCCCATCGTAAACGCGTCCGGCGAGGCCACGGTGCCGCACATCTCGGCCGGCGCCACGTCGGCGCGGAAGGCGGCCGCCGTGCCGCTCAAGGCCGCCACGGTGTGCAGGTTGTACTCGTATTTGCGCGGCGTAGCGCTGTTGAGCTGGTCGATCGTCACCAGGGTCGACGGACGGATGAAGACCACGGTGCGCTTCGCCTGACTCAGCTTGCCTGCATAGGCGGCAGTGGCGTCGCCGGTGGTGATGTCGTAGGCGGCCGTCTGCAGGAACTTGGTCAGCTTGCCGGACGCGGCGCGGTCGCCCAGGCCGTTGGCGCCCAGGTACTGGCCCTGGCCGCCGTCGAAGGTGATGGCATTGTGCGCCTTGGTCTGCTTGTAGTAGTCGCGCCAGTGCGGCGAGTTGTAGTAGTCGTAGTGGCCGCTGTCCATGGCCAGTACCTTGCCCTTGGAATACATGACAAAGCTGTTCTGGTCGGCATGCGAGTGGTTCACCGAGCCGAACGGGCTGCTCTTGAAGAACACCGAGGTGCGGGCGCGGTCGGTCAGCGAGCTGTGCATGGCGGCCCAGCCGATCGCCGGGAAGTAGGCGCCGTTCGGCTGGGTGCTCGGCAAGGTGACGGCGCCGATGTACTCGCGCGGGCTGAGCAGGATGTGCAGGCGCGCATAGTCTTCGCCGGTCTGCTGCTTGACGTACCAGCGCGACAGCGTGGTGTCGGAGCGGTTCATGATGGCCTTGCCGAAGCGGGCCCAGTCTTCGATCCGGTTCACTTCGGCGCCGTCGCCGAATACGCCGACCGGCACGCCGGGCGGCAGCGCGTAGGCCATGAAGCGGGCGAATTCGGCCAGCCAGGGCTTGCGGTAGAACGGCACGCCGAGCACACGCTCGATCAGGTCCCACATCACCAGCGATTCGCCGGCATCCCAGCCGGCATAGCTCGAGCCGTTGGCAAAGCCGCCGTCGTCGCCGCCCCACGGGCTGGTGCCGCTGACATACACCGGCAGCGCGCTGCGCAGCCAGGCGTTCATCTCGGGCATGTCGCCGCGCACGATCAGCATGGCGCCGATGAATTTACCCAGGGCATTAAAGGCGATCCCGTTTTCCGGATACAGCCTGACCGTGTCGGCCACCTTGTTCAGGCCCGAGTTGCCGCAGGCGAGCAGGATGTCCTTGACCATCTGCTTGTCGGCGCTGGTCATGGCGGGATAGGCAAAATCGTAGGCCAGGGCATAGAACCAGGCGTAATCGCGCGTTTCGGAGACGTCGCCGACGCACTTGCGCGCCAGGATGCCGGGCGCAAACAGTTGCATGCGGGCCCGCATTTCGGTCAGGAACCAGGTGTTCTTGGTCATATGGTAGGCCACGGCCGCCTCGGCCATCCCTTCCAGGATGCGGTCCTGCTGCCACCAGCTTTCCATGCGCACTGCCGTATTGGTCGAATTGATCTGCGTCTTCAGGGTGCTGGTGACATTGGCCACCGAATTGCGCTGCAAATAGCCGGTCAGGGCCACGATCGACGAGGTCCGCTCGGCCTTGGTGGCCGCCACGATGCCCAGGTAATCGGCCTGGCCCTTGAACAGGCGCGGGTGACCCATCGGCGCGGCGGCGTCGAAACGGTCGATCGCGCTGGTCAGGGACGATGCGGTCAGGGCGTTGGCCGTGGCCGTCACTTCGGCGGCCGTAAACCGCGGCGTCGTGGCGGTGAAATTCTGGGCCGAGGCGGGCAGGCAGATGGCCGCCGCCGCGAGGGAAAAAGCGCCTACTAGTTTTATCATGCTGCCAACTCCTCATAACGTTGTCGAAGACGTCGCAAGACTGTCCCGACCATGTACTCGGACTTGACATGCGCAAGTCCGCGCTCGGAGATCGTATCCGCGAGGATATTATCGTCCAAAATGCGCAAAATTGAGGCAGACAATTGGGGTATATTGCTCACTTGGACCAGAAAACCACACTTTCCTTGATCCAACATCTGTGGCACAGCGCCAACATCGGTGGCGACCACCGGAACTCTTGCCATCATGGCTTCCAGAATTGACATCGGCATCTGTTCCTTATGCGACGGCAGCACGAAGACGGCCGCTTCGGCCATCAGGGCCGCGCGCGCGTCGGCATCGACCCAGCCCGGCAGGCGCACGCAATCGGCCACGCCGAGTTCGGCCGCCAGCGCGCGCGCGCCGTCGGCATCGCCATCGCCGGCCAGCACCAGGCGCGCGTCGGGCGCCTGGCGCTGCACGGCGGCGAAGGCGCGGATCAGGTCGAACACGCCCTTCTTCTCTTCCAGCCGTCCCAGGAACAGCACACTGCGCCCGGGGCGGCGCGCCAGCGGCACGGCGTCGGCGATCGGGTTGGGAAACACCTCGACCTCCTTGAGAGCGGCGCGCGTGCGCAGCCAGGCCGCCGAGACCTCGGTCAGGGCCAGGGCGGCGGCCGCGCCGCCCAGCAGGTCGAGCGCCAGGCGCTGGCGCCAGCCGGACAGGCGCAGCTCGATGAAGTCGATGAATTCGCCGCCGTGCAGGTGCAGCAGCACCGGGCGCCGGAACAGGCGCGCCGCCGCGATGAAGAGCGCCTTGCGCCAGAAGCTGACCCCGGAAGCCAGGTGCACATGCAGCACCGAGACGCGCCCGAGCACGAGCAGCGCCAGGAAATGCAGCAGCGCGGCCAGCGCGCGGCGCGCCTTGCGCAGCGCGCCGCCGTCGACGTGGGTGGCGATGAAGCGGCAGCGCCCGCCCTCCTCGTAGCCGTGCGCCAGATAAGTCTGGACCACGCTGGCCATGCCGCCGCGCGAGGCCGGCGACGGTCCGATCATGATGACCGACTTCATCAGCCGGCCCCGGTGCTGTCGCTGTCGCTGTCGCTGTCGATATGGGCCGCGCCCAGGTAGCCGGACAGGTCGAGGCGCTGCAGCAGCAGCTTGTGCTTGCCCGAGACCGAGCGCGCGATGGCGTCGACCCGCACGATCTCCACATCCAGCCCGCCCTGGGTCTTGGCCAGGATGCCGGCCGCCAGCGCGGCGCGCGCGCGCGGGGTCAGTTCGGTGTCGGACATGACCTTGAGGGTGGCTTTTCCGGGCGCGTTTTGCTCGAACTGCATCATGTCGGCGCTGGCGAGCTGCTCGAAGTGGGCCGCGCCGATGGTGCAGATCGACACCAGGCGGTGATCGCGGCATACCAGGAATTCCTGCAGGCGCCCTTCGATCCGTTCGACCACCGCAAAGCCCGGGCGCAGCGGATTGGGGGCCGCGCTCCACATGGCCAGGTCGCCGGTGCGGTAGCGGATCAGCGGCATGACCCGGTTGTCGAAGCCGGTGGCGACGATTTCGCCGAGCACGCCCGGCTCCACGATGGCGCGCCCGGCGCTGTCGACCAGTTCCACCTTGCCGTACAGGGGCCAGAAGAAATAGCGCCCGTCTTCGGGCAGCGAGATGGCCTTGACGGCGCGTTCGGAGTGGCCATAGTCGAGCAGCACCGGGCAGCCGAACACTTCGCGGATCAGCTCGACCTGGTAATCGTAGACATTCTCGGAAAACAGTTGCACGCCCTTGATGCGGGCGCAGATCCCGGGCGCCGGATTGGCCTTGAGCCAGTGCGCCAGCGGCACCAGCGCCGATGGAAAGGCGTGGATGAAGGTCGGCTTCCACCTGGCGATGGCCTCCACGTAGCCGGGCATGTACTGCGCCTCCAGGTGGTCCGACGACAGATGCAGGTAGCGCTTGATCGGGTCGTACATCCACAGCGCGCCGCCCGGCTTGCCGGCGCCCGGCACGCTGCGCCCGCGCAGCGCCAGGATGATGTCGCCCCGGCCGACCCCGGCGACCGTGTCGAACATGCTGTTATAGGCAAAGTCCTTGGAGCGCGACACGTATTTTTCCAGGTACAGCTTCATCGGCACCGAGGTCGAGCCGCCGGTAAACGCCATCAGGTGGGTTTCCGGCCCCATCCGGGTGGACAGGTAGCGCGTGCTGTCGGCCTTGATCGATTCCTTGTCGAGCAGCGGAAAGGCGGCCAGCAGCCGCCCCGCGTCCGATGGATCGCGCACCTCGGCCAGGGCCGCTTTCAGGCCGGCGTAGGCGGGCACGGTCTCGATCGCCCAGCGCAGGGTGGCCAGCAGTTTTTCGTCGGCGCGGCGGGCGGTCCATGCCGGATCGCCGCAGCGGGCGATCTCGGCGGCGAACTCGTCGTACTTGGCGCCGTAGCGCAGGCGCGTCGGCGCCAGCGAATACAGATGGCCGACCGAGCTCTTGACCCATTGCGGGGCCGCCGTATAAAACTTCAGGAAAGGATGGACAATGTCTTCAATCGGCATGCTGCTGGGCTTTCTGTGCTGTCGTGGCCGCGGTGGCGGCGGCGCTGGCGCCGGCCAAGCCGCGGAAGATGGTCTCATAACGCGCAATCATGTGCTGCACGTCGAAGCGCGCGCGCACCGACGCCAGCGCGCCCTGCCCCAGGCGCGCGCACAGCGCCGGGTCGCTGAAGCGCGCCAGCGCGGCGGTCAGCGCGCCGACGTCGCCGGCCGGGTACAGCAGGCCGTTGACCCCGTCGTCGACCTGCTCGCGCATGCCGCCGACGTCGCTTGCCACCAGCGGCTTGCCGAGCGCCATATATTCCAGGGTGGCGATCGGAAAATTCTCGTCGTGCGAGGTCAGGGTCATCACATCGCACATGCCGATGAAGGGACGCACATCCTGCTGGAAACCGGCCAGCAGCACCGCCTCGCGCAGGCCGAGGGCATCGATGCGGGCCTCGATCTGCGGCCGCATCACGCCGTCGCCGACCAGCACCGCGCGCGCCGCCACCCCTTGGCTGCGCAAGCGCGCCAGCGCGTCGAGCAAATCGCCATGCCGTTTCTCCTCGCGGAAAATCGCGCACAGGCCGATCACCAGCTCGTGCGCGCCGATGCCGTGCTGGTGGCGCAGCGCGGCGGCCGGCTGCGCCACCAGCGAGGCCGAAAAATGCCCCAGGTCGACCCCGTTGTGGACCACTTCGCTGCGGCGCAGCCCGACCCCCAGCCTGGCAAAAAACCCGCGCTGCAGCTCGCTGATAAAGATGACACAGCTGGCCATCCGGTAGAATTGACGATAAACAATAAAACGCAAACGCGCGCTGCCGCCGCGCCGCACCACGCCCATGCTGTGGCAAATAAACGTCAGCGGCGGGCGGCGCCGCGCGCGCAGGCCGGCCAGGGTGGCGCACATCAGCGAATACTGGGAAGTGGCGACCACCAGGTCGGGCTTCAGCTGGTCGACCAGGGCGGCCAGGCGCTTCAGGGCGCCCAGGTCGACTCCGCCGCCCGAATGGCAGCAGACGATGGGCGCCACCCCGCCCCGTTCCAGCTCGGCGGCCAGTTCGTCGGAATCTTTCAGGTAGGCCACGGCCACGCGGTGGCCGCGTTGCGCCAGGCCGGTCGCCAGCGCCACCAGGTGGCGTTCGGCACCGCCGAACTTGAGCTGGTCGGCGACGAACAGGAGTGTCATTGGCGTCATCTGGGCTTTCAAGCAATCATGGTCAAGAAATCAAGTCGAGGTGGAGGCGCGCGCCGGGCCGCGCCGGGCCGCGTCGCGCCAGGCCGGGCCGCGTCAGGCCGCGCCGCGCCCGATCGCCAGCGCGATCTGGGCCTTCAGGGCGGCGGCCACGCGTGGCGCGGCGAAGCGCTCGGCCACCGCTTCCGGCCCGCCCTGCCGGGCCGCGCCGTCCAATGCGGCCAGGCCGGCGCGCAGCATGCGGGTGACCGCTTCGATATCGTCCGGCGCGGCGCAGGCATCGGCACTGCCGGCCCACTCGGCGATCAGGTCGGCCGAGGTGCCCGGCGGCGTAATGCCCCAGACCGGGCGGCGCGCGCCGATGTATTCCACCAGTTTACTCGGCAAGAACACGCTGGGCAACTTGCTCGGCGCATCGATGACCAGCAGCGCGTCCGAGTCGCGCGCCAGCTGCAGCGATTCGCGGTAGCCGACCTGGCCGCGCATGCGCACCAGGCCCGCCGGCAGCGCCTTGTAGGCGTCCGATGCAAGCAGGTTGGGCGACACGTGGCCGACGAATTCGAAGGCGACCGCCTCGAGCGCGGCCGGCTGGCGTTCGGCGATGCGCGCCAGCGCCGCGAACAGCGGCTCGGGCGAGCGGGCGCCGTAGCAGGCGCCGATGTGGCGCACCACGTGGCGCACGCCGGGACGGGCCGGCGCTGGCGCGGCCGGCGCCGGGTCCAGGGCCGGAGCCGGGCCGGCGAAATTGTCCATGTCCCAGGCGTGCGGCAGCACGGCGGCGCGCGCGCGCCAGGCCGGCGGATACTTGGCCATCACCAGTTCCAGCGTGCGCTGCGAGGTAAACAGCACGCGGTCGGCGGCGCCGATCACGCGCCGCTCGAGCGCCGCGTTGACCCGGTGTTCCAGCCAGGTGTTCGGATGGAAGGGGTTGTCCGACCAGGGGTCGCTGAAATGCGCCAGCCACGGCAGTCCGGTGCGGCGTTTCAGTTCCAGCGCCAGCAGGTGGTCCGACATCGGCATGCCGAAGCTGACCAGCGCCTCGCTGCCGCTGGCCGCGATCCGTTCCAGCGCCGGAGCGAGCGCGCGGCGGCGCCACGGGCCGAGGCCGTCGGGAATGGTGTTATACAGCGGCAGCAGGCGGCGCGCGACCTTGTGCAGGAAGCCCTGGAAAAAGGTGCCGGGACTGGGCACGCAGAGCGAACCGATGCGCTCGAAAAAATCCGGATACTGGTCGTAGGCGTCGGAAAATTGCGGATCGCTGCCGTGCAGCAGCTCTACCCGCGCATCCAGGTGGTACAGCTGGCGCCCGATCTGGATCGCCTGCGGGGTCAGCTTGGGCGGCGCGTAATAGCAGATTGCAAAAATCTTCAAGCGCGCTCTCCGAAGCCGGCCAGGGTGTCGAGGATGCGCAGCGAAGCGTGGCCGTCGCCATAGAAATTGCCGCCGCTGCCGTCCCGCACGTCGCTGTCGAGCAGGCCGGCCACGGCCGCCACGATGCGTTCGCGGTTGGGGCCGACCAGGTGCACCATGCCGGAGGCGGCGCCTTCCATGCGCTCGGTGACGTCGCGCATGACGACCACCGGTTTGCCCAGGCTGGGCGCTTCTTCCTGGACCCCGCCGGAATCGGTCAGCACCACGCTGGCGTTGATCATCATCGCCACGAACGGCAGGTAGTCGAGCGGCTGGCACAGCACCAGGTTGGCGAAGCCGGCCGGCACCAGATAGCGCTCGACGGCGCCGCGCACGGCCGGGTTCGGATGCACGGGGAACACGAAATCGATCCCGGGATAGCGCGTGCACAGCTCGGCGATGGCGGTGCAGATCGCCTCGAAGCCGGCGCCGAAGCTTTCGCGCCGGTGCGCGGTGACCAGCACGAAGGGGCGGCGCGGCCCGATGAAGCGGTTCAAGCCCTGCGGCTCGAGCGCGGCGGCGACCTGGGCGCGGCAGGCCGGGTCGGTCTCGAGGCGCGCGCGCACCAGGTACAGGGCGTCGATGCCGGTATTGCCGGTGACCAGGATGCGCTCCTCGGCAATGCCTTCGCGCAGCAGGTTGACCCTGGCCGGCGCGGTCGGCGGAAAGTGCATCTCGGCGATGGCGCCAACCAGCTTGCGGTTCATCTCTTCCGGGAAGGGTTCATAGATATTACCGGTGCGCAGGCCCGCTTCGACGTGGGCCACCTTGGCCTTGGCGTAGAAGGCGGCCAGCGCGCCGGCAAAGGCGGTGGTGGTGTCGCCCTGCACCAGCACCCAGTCCGGGCGCTCCTGTTCGAGCACGGGCGCGAGGCCCTCCAGCACCCCGGTGGTCAGACCGGTCAGGGTCTGGCCCGGCTTCATCAGGTTCAGGTCATGCTCGGGAATGACGCCAAAAAAGGCCAGCACGCTGTCGAGCATTTCGCGGTGCTGGGCGGTGACGCAGACCACGACCTCGAAGCCGCCGTGGGCGCGCGCGGCCAGCACCACCGGCGCCAGTTTGATGGCCTCGGGGCGGGTACCGAAGACGAAGAGCAGTTTTTGAAGTGCGGGCATGGTGGATCCTGGGATGGTTAATCGTGTTTTGTAGGAGATACGGGAGATGCGCTGCCCGCCTTGGACAGGAACAGGGCGCGCGCCTCGGGCAGCGCGCCGGCCAGCTTGAGCAGGGCGACATACGCGACGGCGAAGGCGGCGCCGATCAGCACCGCTTCGGCCAGCGGCGCGCGCACCAGGTCGGCCGCATCGAGCAGCGCGGCCAGCGCGCCGGCGCCGGCGCAGGCGGCCAGGATGCGCAGCAGCGCGCCCCACTGCTGCAGGCGGCGCAGCGGCACCCCGGTCACGCGCGAAACGCGCCAGAAGCTGAAGGCGTTGCCGGCGGCCAGGGTGACCACATTGCCGAGCGCGGCGCCGGGCACGCCGAACAGCAGCGCGCCGGTCACGCCGGCGGCCAGGCTGACCAGCAGCAGGCAGGCATCGGCGGCCAGCAGGAAGCGGCCCTGGTTGAGCACCACCGTGAGCGTGCTGACCTCGACCGCCACGCCCAGCAGGGCCAGGCAGTTGATGCGCATGACGTCGGCGGCGAGCAGGTATTTGTCGGTGTAGACCACGGTCACGATGTGCACGGCCAGCACCGCCGTGAGCATCAGGGTCGGCAGCAGCACGAAGGCGCTGGCCAGGTTGGCGCGCTGGTTCAGGCGCAGCATGCCGGCCTGGTCCTTGGTCGATTCGAGCGCGGACAGGCGCGGCGCGATGGCGTTGCTGACGCTGTTGCGCACCAGGGCGACCACCGGCATGATGACGGCGCCGATCGAGAAGGCGGCAAAGGCGGCGGCCGGGAACATGGCGGCCGCGACCCACTGGTCGGCCTGGCCGCGCAGCAGGTACAGGGCGGACGCCAGGCCGAACGGCAAGGCATAGACCAGCTGGGTGCGCAGCACCGGCATCTGCAGCGGAAAGATGCCCAAGCCGTAGTGGCGCCCGATGTGCAGCAGCACCAGCGCCACCTTGATGGCGGCGTAGGCCACCAGGGCCCCGAACACCACGTCGACGCGCCCGGACCAGGCGGCGGCGCCCACCATCAGCACGCGCAGCACGGACAGCACGACGATGGTCCTGGCCTGGCCGGCCACGTCGCCGCGCGCATTGGGCAGGAACTCGATCAGGTTGGCCGCCACCCACAGGGTCAGGAAGGCCGGCATGAACCAGGCGGCGCTGTGCATGGCGCGCAGGCTGGCCGGCAGCAGCGGATTCCACGGCCCCAGCGCCAGGCCGGCGCACGCGCCGCTGAGCAGCAGCAGCAGCAAGGTCTGGTGCACATACGGCGCGCGCGCCGGCCCTTCATGGCGCGGCAGGAAATAGAACAGGCTGCGCGGCAGCGCGAAGGGCGCGATCGCCATGGCCGTGCCGATCGCCAGCCAGGCCAGGCGGTAATCGGCAAAGGCACTGGTCGGCAACAGGCGCACCAGCGCGATCGGCAGCATGAATTGCAGGACGAAGTCGAGCATGTTGGCGGCGGTCAGGGTGATCGCGCCGCGTTTCAGGCTGGCGGCCGTCATCGCACGCCCCCGCTACGCATCGCGCTCATCGCCATGGGCGACGTGGGCGCCGCTGCGCCCTTCGGGGTGGCGAAGCGGGTCCGGGCGCGCCGCCATGCGCGCGGGCTGGCATTGTTGCAGGTTCATGCGAGCAGCGCCGACAGGTAGGGAGCGGAGACGGTCTCGGGCGCCAGGCGCGTGGCGGCGTAGGCGCGGCAACGCGCGCTGCAGGCGGCCAGCTGGGCCGGGTCGGCCAGCAGCGCGCGCGCCGCCGCGACGGCGCCGGCGACGTCGCTCACCGCCACGCCCAGGCCCAGGCGGGCGATGATGCCGTCCGGGTCGAACGTGGCCACCACCGGGACGCCGTTGGCCCAGGCTTGCAGATAGGTGTTGGGAAAGCCCTCGAAGGATGAGGTGTTGACGAAGATGCGGGCGCGCGCGAACAGGCTGCGCGTGGCGCCGAACTTGACCTGGCCGTGAAAGCGCAGATTGGGCAAGGCGCGGCTGCCCTGCTCGGCGCGCAGGTACAGATCGCGCTCGGGCGGATGGGCGCCGCCGGCCATCTCGCAGACCAGCTCGGGCAGCTCGCGCACCATGTCGATGAACCACTCGGGACGCTTCATCGAGCGCATATTGGCCAGCCACAGCAGGTCGGTGCTGCGCTCGGCGGGGGCGAGGATGGTCTCGGGCAAGTCGGAAAACATGCCGGCCACCTCGGCATGCAAGCCATAGTTTTTCAGCAGCAGCTCGGCTTGCCTGTCGGTTTGCGCCAGGATGGCGTCGGCGCGCCGCAGGCCGTAGTGATACAGCATGCGGTCGCGTGCGTTCGTCAGCATCAGCGTAGCGGGCGCGCAATCGGCGTCGGAGGCGATGCGGAACACGAGGCGGCGAGCGTGACGGCGGCAAAAGGCGGCGGCGATGCCGACGCTGGCGCCGGCGCAGCTGACGTAGTAGACGTCGGCGTCGGCCGCCTTCATGGCGGCCCAGGTGGAGGTCAGGCGCGGCGCGAAAAAGCGCAGGCCGGGCAAGCCGGCGCGCAGGGCGAAGGTCTTGCGCACGGTCACGCCGCCGACCTGCTCGACCGGCTGCTGGCCGAAGTCGCCCACCAGGGAGGTGACCTGGTGGCCACTGCGCGCCAGGTAGCGCGACATCAGCGCGTGCTGCACTTCTTCGCCGCCGATGTGGATGTTTTTTCCATCCAGGTCGGCGATGACGCCCCAGGCGTAATAGTTCAGCATGCAGATGCGCGCCGATGTGCGCTGCTGTGAATCGCGCTGCATTGAATCGATATCCGTCACGTTGCCAGCTCGTCTTTCCGTAGGTCAAAGGGCTTGTCGTGCCAGGGTGCCGGTTCCCGATGCCGGTGCCTGTCCTTGGTGCGGTACACACCGCCGCAACCCATCAGGATGCCAAGCAGGATCCAGAAATACGATTGCGAAAAAGTGGGAGTGAACATATCGTCGGTGAAGCCCTGCAGGAACCACAGGGGAATCAGCACGGCGCCGCCGGCGAACATGCCTTGCAGGCTGGCGCTGGGATGCTCGCGCGACAGGCGCAGGAATTCGCGCCGCACGAACAGCAGGAAGGCGAGCACGAAGCCGAAGCCGACCAGGCCCAGGTCCATCAGGCCGCCCAGCCAGGCGCTGTGGGTCTGCGCCACCGGCAGCATCTTGTTCAGGCGCACGGGCGGGCTCCACAAGATCGAGCGCACGCCATGCGGCAAGACCGGTTCATCGAGCACATAGGGCAGCAGCGGCAGCCAGATGCCGTCCAGGCGGCCGGCCGTCACGGCGCCGCGGTCGCCGTTGTCGACCCCGGTCAGGGCGCGTTCGAGGATCGGTTCGATCACGAGCGGGCCGATGCAGCCGGCCACGATCACGCCGATGATGACGGTCTTGACGCTGATGCGCTTCCAGAAGTAAATCAGGTTGACCAGGATGAAGCCGACGAAGCCGCCGCGCGAGAACGTCATCAGCACGCACACGGCGAACACCACGGCGGAGACGAACAGCAGGCGGCGCTGGGCGTTGCCGGCCCCGCGCAGCGAGAACAGGGTCACCACGTAGAGCATGTTCAACAACAGGCTCATCTCGTTGGCGTGCATGCCGAGGCTGCCGAGGAAGTCGCGCGCCAGGGGCGAGGCCAGCTGGCGCAGCGACATGCCCGAGGAAATCAGGCGCCAGCCCACCAGGGTGCAGAACACCCAGCCGGAAGCGAGCATCAGGTAGAGGAATTTTTCCGGCTTTTTACTGTGGCGCACGGACAGCCCCACCAGCAGCGCCAGCAGCACCAGAAATTGCGGCTTGAGGAACATGTCGCGCAGATAGCCGAAGCCATCCTTGAACTGGATCAGGCGTTCGGCCTCGAAGCGCGGCGGAATCAGACTGACGTTGGACATGCCGACCAGGCAGGCGATGGCGATCGGCAGCACATACCAGGCGAGCAGGCGCATCGGCGCGATCGGATCGCGCCAGCGCCGCAGTCCGGCATGGACGACGTAGGAAACCATGGTCAGGAACAGGATCAGGTTGAGCGGATTGAGACCGCGGATGCCCAGCATTTCATGCGGAAAGAAGGCCAGCGCCGAGAGCGGCATGATGACGATGGCGGCGCCGACCCCGACCCGGAAATCGAGCATGACCCACAAGCCGAGGGCGGCCAGGATCACGGCCGCCGGCACCAGCACGCCCAGGGTCGGCACGGCGGCCCCGAACACGGCCGCGAGCAGCAGCAGCGCGGCGATGCCGGCCACCGCGCCCGACCTGGCGCCGCCCTTGTAGCGGCGCGACTGGGGAACCGGGTGCTCGATCATGCCGGCACCTGTACATGCGATCCGCCGCACATCACGCAGGAGCGCCGATCAGCTTGGCGCGCACGGTTGGCGCAACGTGCTTCATCAGATCGTTGACAAACGCATCCTGGGCGGCGAAGGCGGCCTTGTCGTCGGCGTCGATGGCCGAGACGCGGAACAGGTAACCGTCGGGAATGAAATCGGACAGCGCGTACTTGAGCTGCACCACCTGGCGGTCGAGATAGCTGCGCACCACGCTGCTGCCCATGGTGAACCAGTAGGTGACCGGCTCGATGCGCGGGCCATTGCTGGCCACCATGCGCGTGACCGGCACCGGCAAGCCGTCGATGACGATATTTTCATTGTGCAAGTCGCGGATCTGGAAGCCCTGGGCCGCGTAGCACACTTCCTGGCGGTGCGCGCGCATCGACTGGGTCTGGTTGGAACCGTAGGCGATGGTCAGCATCACGCGCTGGCCGCGGCTGTTGATGTAGGTGCGGGAAAGGGTCTGGCTGTAGATGGCCGCCACTTTTTCCTGCTGCACGGAGGACGGCACCACGGCCACGGCGTCGGGATCGATCTTCCAGTCGCCGAAGGCGCCCGGGACGCTCGTTTCCAGCACGATCGCGGGCTCGCTGTCGGCCAGCATTTTCTGCGGCTTGATGGCGAGCGTCGCCAGCAGGGCCGCGCCCATCAGCAGCGCGGCCGGCAGCGCCATGCGCAGCGGGCCGTAGTCGGCCGACAGGGCCGGCGGCCCGGCGGCGCCGGCGAACAGGGGCAGCGCTTCCTTGTCGGCGGCGCCGAAGCGCAGCAGCGAATCGGTGGCGATGATCAGGAGCAGCGCCGAGACGAACAGCACCATGCCGGCGAAGCCGTGCAGGAAGCCCTGCCCCGCCGCGTCGCCCAGGTGATAGGTGATCAGGGTGAGCACCATGACCCGGATCACGTTCGAGATGAAGGAGATCGGCACGATCAAAATCGCCAGGGTGATGTTGCGGAACAGCGAATTGTGGCGCACGATGTTCAGGTACAGCAGGCCCAGCGCTTCCAGCGTGAACAGGGTGTGCAGGCCGGCGCAGGCGTCGGCCACGAGCAGCTTGTACTGGCCGATCTGGAGGATCACGCCGCTGCGCGAGATCGGATAGCCGACCCAGTACAGCACGTTGCCGACCACCCACGAGACGGCGGTTTTCATGGGCATGGTCAGCATGTCGACCAGCGAACCGGGCAGCGGCAGCATGAACAGCATGAAGAAGAACGGGAACCACTGGGCGCGCAGGGCGCGCGTGCCGCGCATGAGCAAGATGAGCGCCATCAGGGTGCCCAGGTAGGAGCCGATCTCGAAGATGGCGATGCCCTGCGAGCGGCCGATGAAGTACACGAACACCGACAGCACCAGCAGCGGCCAGCCCAGCCAGCTACCGCGCTCGCCTTCGCTCACGGCCAGCATCTGGCCCCAGTTGCGGTACAGCAGCCAGTGCGAAATGCCGAGGATGATCGGGCCGTGCGCCTGTTCTTCGGTCGACCACAGGCCGGTGAACATGTCGTAGAAGCTCGGCACATACATCAGCAGCAAGCCGAGCGCGAGCGGCGCCCAGGATGGCAGCGCGCCGTTGCCGGACAGGCCGGCCGGCAGGGACGACTTGGCCTGCGTGCTCATTTGAAGTCCACCAGGACCGAACCGACCACCACGGCGCCGTTCTGGGCCACCTGTTCGGCCAGGGCGTTGACGTCGCCCATGTGGGTCCTGTTCTTGCGCGCGACGATCAGCACGCCGCCGGTGCGGGCGGCCAGCACCAGGGCGTCGAGCCCGGTCTGGCTGGCGGCCACGTCGTACAGGGTGACGTCGTATTTCGATTCGAGCTGGGCGTTCAGGCCGGCGAAATTGCTGCGGCTGAGCAGTTCCTGGGGATTCGGCGGCAAGGTGCCGGCGCCCAGCACCGACAGGTCGACGAAGGAACCGATATGGGCCGTGACGTCGAGGTCGGCGCGGCCGGCCAGCACGTCGGACAAACCTTGTTTGCCGGGAATGTTGAAAATGGTGTGCTGGGCCGGTTTGCGCAGGTTGGCGTCGACCAGCAGGGTGTGCTCGCCGAGCTGGGAAAACACCACCGCCAGGTTGGCCGCGAACAGGCTGGCGCCATCGCCGCGGTCGATGCCGACCACGGTGAGCGACTTGCGCCCGCGCGCGAACCAGCGCAGCATCAGCTGGCTGCGCACGGCGCGCAGGGTTTCGACCTGCGGGCTGAACGGATCGTAGGCGGCCACCAGGTAGGGCGAATAGCTGCCCTCGCCCTCCTGCAGGTAGGGATAGTCGAACTGGCGCGCCAGCACTTGCTGGATGTCGGCCTCGTTGATCAGGCCCAGGCGCTGGGCGGCCTCGCCGAAGCGGATCCCCAGTTCCTTCTGCATGCGCAGCACGCGCTCGGCGTTCTCGGGGGTGATCTTGCCCGATTCGAGCAGCAAGTGGCCGATGCTCGAATCGGCGCGTTTCAGTTTCTCGGAGGCGGCCAGGGAAAGCTCGGTCTGCGTCATGGTGTTTCCTATTGTTGGTTCAGGCGCGGGCTTGCTAGCCCAGGCGCAGGCGGCGCGGCAGCAGCGAATTGATCGCGCTGTAGCGGCGGCGCTTCGGCGCGGTCCAGTCGATCATGCCGAGCACCGGCATCTGCAGCACTTCGGCCATATCGGTTTCCGAACGCACGCGGCGGTCGATCATTTCGGTCAGCAGGGCAAAGCCCAGGCCCAGCATGACGCCGAGGAAGGCCGACAGCATGGTGTTGAGCATCACGCGCGGACCGCTGGCGCCCAGCGGGGCGGTGGCCGGATTGAGCACGGCGATATCGGACTGCTCGGACGCGCCTTCGATGCGGGTCTGCGAGAAACGCTGCGAGGTGGCGTCGAAGGCGCGCTGGGCGCTCTCGACATCCTTGACCAGCACGCCGAGTTCGTCGCGGCTGCGGTTCAGTTCCAGTACCTTGGCCTTCTGGGCCGCCAGCGCGGCGCGCACGGACGCTTCGCGCTGCTGCAGGATGGCGGCGTTGTTGCCGACACTGCTGGACGCGGAGCGCTGCTGGGAAGCCAGGTTGGCACGAATCTTGTCAACTTCCGCCTTGATGCTCAGGTATTGCGGATGGTTCACGCCCAGGCGCTGGCCAGCTTCGGCCAGGCGCGATTCGGCGCCGGCCAGTTGCACCTTGACGTTCAGCACCAGCGGATTGGCGGCCACGTCGGGCGAATCGACGCCGCGCGCACCCTGCGCCATGCCCTGGCGCGAATTGGCTTCCATGGCCTGGCCCTGGGCCGCGACCAGCTGCGCCGACAGGTCGTTGAGGCGGTTCGATTCGACGTCGAGACGGTTGTCGACGCTGACGATGCCATTGTCCTGCTGGTACTTGGAGAGGCGGCTCTGGGCCGCTTCAACGTTACCGCGCAGCATTTTGGTCTGCTCGTTGAAGTAGGCCGCGGCCTTTTTCATCGGCTCGACCTTCAGTTCGATGCTCAGCTTCTGGTATTCCTCGGCGAAGGCATTCGCCACGGCCGCCACGAATTGCGGGTCGGCGCCCTTGAAATTGATTTCGACCACGCTGCTTTCGCGCGATGGCACCACGTCGAGCTTGTGCAGCAAGAGGTCGGCCAGCCAGTCGCGCACGGTGCCGCGGCCGCCCGTGGCTTTCTTGAATTGATCGACCACGGTCTGGTTCTCGGCCATCTTGAGCTGGTCGACCACCCTTCCGGCCACATTCTTGCTGCTGATGATATCGATCTGGGTTGCCATATAGCCCGGCAACAGCTGGCTCGGCATCGCCATCCCGGTCAGCGGATCGACCCCCTTGTAGTTGAGCAGCACGGACGCCGTGGCCTGGTAAGTCTTGGGCATCGACAGGCTGACCATCAGGGTCAGGGTGACGGTGACCAGCAGGGTCGCGAGGATGATGTACTTGCGCGCATACAAAATCAGCAGGAACTGGGATAAATTCATTTAGTAACTCTCGATATGGTGCGG
This sequence comes from Massilia scottii, assembly GCF_030846495.1. Lineage (NCBI taxonomy): Bacteria > Pseudomonadati > Pseudomonadota > Betaproteobacteria > Burkholderiales > Oxalobacteraceae > Massilia > Massilia scottii. The sequence goes on from NZ_JAVCWM010000012.1 coordinate 144,579, forward strand.
CAGCCAGGGCCGCGGGCCGGGGCCGCGAGCCAAGGCCCCGGCCAAAAAATTAGAACCAGCTTTCCTTGACGAAGACAACGTCGTCAACTTGCAGCAGGTCGTCCTGCTTGGCGTCGATCAGGCGAATCTTGCCGTCCGCATCGCGGCGCTTGATGACCAGGCCGCGCTCGGTGCCGCGCATGGACAGGCCGCCGCCGGCCGACAGGGCTTGCACCACGGTCATCGAGCGCTCGAGGCGGAACGCGCCCGGACGCTGGACTTCGCCGTAGATATAGAATTTCGGGGCGCGCTCGACGTACACGATATCGTTGCCGGACAAAGCGTAATCCTTGGCCAGCTGGCCGGCGCGGATCATTTCGATGACATCGATTTCCTCGCGCGTGGTCTTGCCGTCGCGGGTGCGGATCAGGCTGACGCGGTCGCCGCCTTCGCCGTTGATGCCGCCGGCCATGGCCAGCAAGTCCATCAGGCTGCGCTTGCCTTCGATCGGGTAGCGGCCCGGGCGGTTAACCTGGCCCAGCACCGATACCTGCTGGCTCTGCACCGCGGTGACGATCACGTTCACTTGCGGCTTCTTGACGTAATTGCCGGCCTCGAGCATGGAAGCGATCTTCTTTTCCGCCGCCGCCGCCGACAGGCCGGCCACCGGCACCTGGCCGATCAGGGGAAAACTGATATTGCCGCCTTCGCTGACCCGGGTTTCCAGGGTCAGGTCGGGGCTGCCGTAGACGGAGACCTTGAGCACGTCGCCCGGTCCGAGCGGCAGATCGGCGGCCATGGCCGCACCCATCGTCATGGTCATCAGGAAAGCCATCAGGCCGTGTACCAGTTGTTTCATTATTTTCACCTCTAATCAATGCAGTTTCAGTTGTCGGGACGGCGGCAGGGGCCGCTTATTTCAGACCAGCCACGCCGCGCGCCGTGGCGGCGTCGTCGGCCGCCGGCGTGGCTGCCGGCTGGGCCGGCGCTGGCGCGGCTTCGGCCGGCGCCGGGGTCGCCGGCGCGGCTGGCGCGGCTGGCGCGGCGGCCAGGGTCGGGGTTTTCAGGTAATCGATCTTGGCGGCCGTGCGCAGACGCTTGAGTTCGGCATCGGCGGCGTCCTTGGTGCGCTTGTTGAACAGGAATTTCTCGATCTGCGGCGAAGCCACTTCGAGCGAGGCCGGGTTGTCGCGCACGTCGACGATCGATACCAGCATGCTGCGCTCGCCTTCCTTGACGATGAACAGCTGGTTCTTCGGCATGCTCTTGAGCTTGGCGGACATTTCCGGCGCCAGGTCGGAGGTGGTGCGCGAGGCCTGGGCGCGCATGTACTTGATCTTGTTGGCGTCGAACCAGACGGCCACGTCGTCGAGCGACTTGGCGTTCTCGGCCACGTTCTTGACTTCGTCGCTCAGGTCTTTCGACTGGATCACCAGCTGCTTCATGTCGAACTGCTTGCGGGCGGCGAAGAAGTCGGGATTCCTGGTGTAGTAATCGCTGATTTCGGCGGGGGTCGGACGGGCCAGGCCGCCGACTTTCTTTTGCATGTAGTACTGGGCGATGATCAGGGCCTTGGCCCGTTCGATCGCCTGCACCACCTTCGGATCGCGGTCGGTCTTGTCCTTGGCCGCTTCATTTTGCAGCAGCTGGCGGTCGATCAGGGCTTCGACCAGCTTCCTGCTGGCCTCGGCCTGCTGGGCCGGCGGCACATTGGCCAGCATCAGCTCTTCGCTCAGCTGCAGCTCGGTGATTTCTTCTCCGTTGACGCTGACCAGCGCCTGGCCCACCTTGGGCTTGCTGTCTTTGTTGCCGCAGCCGGCAAGTCCGGCGAGCGCGACCATGAGGGCCGCGCACAGCAAGCGTTTGGGGGATGGCGGCGACATGGCCAGGGTGGAGTTGTTCAATTTATTCCTCAATTTTGTTTATAAAGCTTGATTAATACACAACGAGATTGCCGGGATTATTACACACATCGGCAAATCGATGCGTTTAAATGGTGCTGCTATTCCGCCCTGCATGATGGCTGGCGGGGCGTGCCGCGGCGCCCCTGCCGTCCTGCATTTTAGCGCGTTGCTGATGACGACGAAACAACTTTTGCTGCACTGCGGTAGCGGATTAAGGCCGGCTTAATACGCCTTGTTGTATTAGTGCGCATTCTCGCGGCTGAACACGACCTTGACCGTCTTGACGATGATCCACAGGTCGAGCCAGAGCGACCAGCTGCGCAGATAATCGAGATCGTACTGGATGCGCGCTTCCATCTTGTCGAGCGTTTCGGTCTCGCCGCGCATGCCGTTGACCTGGGCCCAGCCGGTGATGCCGGGCTTGACCTTGTGGCGCAGCATGTAGCCCTTGATCAGCTTGCGGTACTGCTCGTTGTGCGCCACCGCGTGCGGACGCGGGCCGACGATGCTCATGCGTCCCTGCAGCACATTGAAGAACTGGGGCAGCTCGTCAAGCGAACTCTTGCGTAAAAACGCGCCGACCCGGGTGATGCGCTGGTCGCCCTTGCGCGCCTGCACGACGGTATCGCCATTCTCGGTCACGGTCATCGAGCGGAACTTGTAGACGATGATTTCCTCGCCGTACAGGCCGTAGCGGCGCTGGCGGAAAATCACCGGTCCGGGCGAGGTGAACTTCACGGCGGCGGCGATGACGAGCATGATCGGCAGCAGCATCAGCTGGATGATCAGGCCGAGCACGATGTCGCTGGTGCGCTTGACCATGCTGTTCAAGCCCATGAACGGGGTTTCGCAGATGGCGATCACGGGCATGCCGCCGACATTGTCGAAACGCGCCTGCATCAGGTCGAACACATAGATATCGGGCAGGAAATAGACCGAGGCCGTGGTGTCCTGCAGTTCGTCGAGCAGCTTGCGGATGCGCGGCTGGGCCGAGATCGGCTGGCTGATGAAGATCATCTTGATGTTATGTTCGCGCACGTAGGCGGCGATATCGGCCATCTTGCCCAGCATCGGATGGCGCAGGTTGGCCGGATGGCGGTCTTCGGTGCGGTCGTCGAAAAAGCCGTGCATCTGCATGAACAGGTTCTTGTGGCGCTCGCAGATGCCGGCGAACTTGATGCCGACGTCATTGGCGCCGATCACCACCACCGAGCGCATTTCGGTATTGTTGCCGGGGCCGACGGAAACGCGGCGCACCGCGAGGTGGCTCACCAGCATCACGATCGGGGTGGCGATGAACCAGGTCAGCACGACTTTGTTGTCGTAATAATACGACAGTCCGCTGGCCGAACCGAGGAACAGCAGCACGCACACGGTCAGGATCCAGCCGAACACGGTGTCGCGCATATAGGCCAGCATGCGCCCGCTGCGCCAGGTCCGGTACGGATCGACGTGCTGGTAGACGGCGGACGAGACGAAGAAAGCGAGAATCATCAGTACCAGCGAATACCCCGTGAACGGCTCATGGAAGAACATCGACGAGACGTACAGGGTCCCCATGATGATCAGGGGATCGAGCACGCGCTGGAAGAACGAAATTAAGGGGATATCATTGACCGTCATGGGCACCTTTAAAACTGCGCATTGGCGTTCACTGAAACCGTGTTCGCCTTGAAGCTTCCATTCCCGAGGAATTGCGCGCCGCTGCGCTCCTGGTGGATGAAAGAGGTGGAAAATTGCACCGTCTGCGCGGGAACCCAGGTGGCGCCGAAGGTGGCCGTGCGCAATGTGTCGCTCAGGTCGCCCGGCGAATTGGGCAGCAGGCGGCCTTCGTAGGAGCGCTGCTCCACGCTCAGCGAGCTGTCGAAGCGCACCTTGGCCAGCGCGTCCCAGCTGGCGCCGACGCTGGCGCCGCGGTTCAGGCTGAAGGTATAGTAAAAGTTATCGATGGCGGCGAACTCGCGCCACAGCGCGCCATTGAGGCGCAGCTTCTGGCGCGGACTGTAGTCCGCCGTGACGCGTCCGTTGAAGCCGCCGACGTCGTGCGGTCCCGCCTGCGCATTCTTGCGCTTGGCGTAGCCGGCCAGACCCTGCACCGTGAGAATGGGCGTGGCGCGCCAGACCACGCGCGCCTTCAATTCATCCTGCTCGTAATCGTCGTCGCGCACCAGGCCGGCGATCACGCGCTTGTTCAGGTACTTGCCGGTCAGGCGGCGCGCCACCAGGCCGGCGCTGCTGCCGCTGCGCGGCAGGTAGTCGAAGCCGGCTTCGACCGCGTCCTGGGTGCGGTCGTTGTAGCGCTGCACCAGCAGCTCATAGGTATATTTGTCGCGCGAGGCGGCGCCGCGCACGCGCCAGCTCGGGTGCATGCGCCAGGCGCCGTCGACGAACTGGCGGCGCTGCACGCGCAGATTGCGCTCGCGGCTCTGGAAATCGGTGTACGGCGCCAGGCTCTGGGCGTAGGTGGCGCCGAGGCTGCCTTCCAGGTGGTTGCCGAGCTGCCACTTCCAGGTACCCTGGAAATCCTTGCCATCGTAATCGAGCTGGCGGAAGTGCGAGTACGCCACTTTCGACAGCTTGCCCTGCAGCTGGATGCGCTGGCGGCTGTAGGTTTTGTCGACAATGACGCCGGCCACGCTCTGGCGCGCCGAATCGCTGCGCTGGTTGTCGTAACCGGGAGACTGGTCTTCCAGGCGAAACAGGTTGTCATCGTAGAAATAGCCGAGGCCGCCGTAAACGTGGAACGCATCGGACGGCCCGGCCCAGGCCGGAACGGCGGCAGCGACGCCCAGGGCAAGGGCCAGCGCGGCGGCGCCCGGCGCGGCGGCGCCCGACGCGGGGGCGCCCGGCGCCCGGCGTGGGCGGGTCGGATAAGGTGGCAAGGAGGAAGGCATTTGTTAGTCTTTGTTCAAGTCATTTCGAATTGGCGAGATATTACCAGTATGTCCAATTTCCTGTTCGCACAATCCACAGCCCCAGGAGGCCGTTGGTGACGGCGTGCGCGAGGATGGATGACCACAGGCTGCGATGTTTCATGTACAACAGGGAATAGGCGGCGCCGGCGACGATCCCGGCCAGCCACAGGTTATGCTCAAATCCAAACAGGACGACGCCGATCACAAAACTTTTGAGGCTTATTTGTGCTGGATCAAGCGACTCGAAATTGTCGGAGTCGATCCAGCGCATCAGGAACGAGCGCCAGAACAGTTCTTCCATGACCGGCACGACCAGGGCGGCGCCGGCGATGCGCACGGCCACCATCAGCCAGTCGATCCGGCCGCCGGTGGTGGGATTGAAGCCCTCGGGCGCGCCGATCACCATCCAGTCGGCGTCCAGGCTGACCCACAGCACCAGCACCACCACGCCGGTCACGACCGCCACGGCGGTGGCTGCCGCGCCGAGGCGCCAGGCATGCAGTTCGGTGTAATCGCGCCAGAACCAGGCCAGGGTGGCGAGGACGGCGCCGACCTTGAGGGCGTACATCCAGCGCAGCGCCTGGGCGTCGAAGCCCAGGCGGGTCAGGACATCGACCGCGATGATGAAGAAGATATAGACCAGGAACGGCAGGATGCGGGCCCAGGCCGAGCGACTGAACATCGGAACGTTGGCAGCGGCAGGCGCCGTCAGGTCGGGTTGTTCATTGCGTTCGGACATGGTTCTTCATCTGCCAGGCATTTGCCTGCTCCTGTTTAATCTATGGTGATCATCCCTTTGAACGGGCTTCGATCAGTTCCCACTTTTCCAGCGCATCGCTCAGAAGCTGATCGATTTCGGCAAAGCGCGTATTGAGGCGCTTGGCATCGGCCGGGTTGGTCCTGTAAAAGTCCGGTGCATTGAGTTGCTGCGTGATGGCCGATTGCTCGTCCTCCAGGCTGGCTATCAATAATGGCAGCTCTTCGAGCTCGCGCTGTTCCTTGTTACTCAATTTTACCTTTTTGGCAACAGGAACACCAGAGGTTGTTGTAGTAGTTTTAACAGTCGCCTTCGGCGTCGATGCCACGCTCTGGGCCTGGATCTGGCCTTTCACGCGTTCCCAGTCGGTATAGCCACCGACAAATTCGCGCCAGTTGCCCTCGCCTTCGGCCACGATCACCTGGGTCACGACGTTATCGAGGAAGGTGCGGTCGTGGCTGACCAGGAACACGGTGCCGGTGTAGTCTTCCAACAACTCTTCGAGCAGTTCGAGGGTATCGATGTCCAGATCGTTGGTCGGCTCATCGAGCACCAGGCAGTTGGCCGGCTTGGCGAACAGGCGCGCCAGCAGCAGGCGGTTGCGCTCGCCGCCGGAGAGCGACTTGACCGGCGAACGGGCCCGTTCCGGCGCGAACAGGAAGTCGTTCAGGTAAGTCATGACGTGCTTGCGCGCGCCATTGATCTCGACCCAGTCGCTGCCCGGGGCGATGGTTTCCATCAGATTGGCTTCTTCATTGAGCTGGGCGCGCATCTGGTCGAAGTATGCGACCTGCAATTTGGTGCCCAGACGCACGGTGCCGCTGTCGGCTTGCTCTTCGCCAAGGATCATTTTCAGCAGGGTGGTCTTGCCGGCGCCGTTGGCGCCGATCAGGCCGACCTTATCGCCGCGCAAGATGGTGCCGCTGAAGTTGCTGACGATAACTTTGTCGCCGTACGCCTTGTTGACGTTTTCCAGGTCCGCCACGATCTTGCCCGAGCGCTCGCCCGACGACACTTCGAGCTTGACCTGGCCCTGCTGGTCGCGGCGCGCGGCGCGCAACAGGCGCAGCGCTTCCAGGCGGCGCACGCGGCCTTCGTCGCGCACGCGGCGCGCCTTGACGCCCTTGCGGATCCAGACTTCTTCCTGGGCCAGGAATTTATCGAACTTGGCCGCTTCGACTTCTTCGATTTCCAGCTGTTCGGCCTTGCGCGTCTGGTAGGCGCTGAAATTGCCCGGATACGACAGCAGCTTGCCGCGGTCGAGTTCGATGATGCGGGTGGCAACGTTGTCGAGGAAGCTGCGATCGTGGGTGATGAACAGGACCGAGCCCTTGAAGTCGCGCAACAGGCTTTCCAGCCACAGGATCGAGCGGAAGTCGAGGTGGTTGGTCGGCTCGTCGAGCAGCAGCACGTCCGGCGCGGACACCAGCGCCACGGCCAGCGCGACGCGCTTTTGCATCCCGCCCGACAGCGTGCCCATGAGCGCATCGCCGGACAGGCTGAGACGGTCGAGGGTGGTGTCGACCTTGTTTTGCATGCTCCAGCCATCGGTGGCGTCGAGCTGGACTTGCAGGTCGTGCATGCGCTCCATCAGCGCATCGTCGTCGCCCTGGCCGAACTGGCCGGTCAGCTCTTCGTATTCGGCCAGCATGGCGGCCTGCCCCCCCATGCCGGCGGCGACCGCGTCGAACACCGACATGCCCGGGTCGAAGGTCGGTTCCTGATCGACATAGGCGATTTTGATACCTTGTTGCATGACCAGCAAGCCATCATCGAGCTTGAATTTGCCCGAGATGGTTTTCAGCAGCGAGGACTTGCCGGTGCCGTTGCGCCCGATCAGACCGACGCGCTCCGTGGTTTCAAGGGAAAATTCCGCGTGATCGAGCAACGCGACGTGGCCGAACGCAAGTTGCGCCGACGAGAGTGAAATGACAGCCATAGAGGGTAAGTGCGCAGGCAGGAAAACCGGCCAGATGAATGAATGAAGCACGCATTGTACCGACTTGGGACAGAGGACACCCAATTTGCCGCCATTCAGGGCGCAATCCTCGGCTATAATTGCGTCGATTCACGACACCGGGCCGCCTCAGGCTGGCGCCGATCGCCGAATCATAGCGTCCTCTCCGTAGCACAATGGATAGTGCACATGCCTCCTAAGCGTGGGATACAAGTTCGATTCTTGTCGGAGGGACCAGTCTGTTCGGGGCGATGACCATCGCCCGGACAATGGGCGCCCAGCATGCCTGCGCGCCGGATGACAACGGCATCTGCAAGCCGCTTGCAGCATCAAGACGATCGCGCCTTTCCCCTGCACTGACAAACCAGCCTGGCACCGTCTTCACGACGGCCCGGTGCGCCAGCCCTGCTTGCGGGTCAAGCAAGCAGGCGCGGTTACCGTAGCCGCCCTCGGATCTGTCGCAGGAAACGGCTGCGCGTTTATCCGCCCACACATTTGAAGGAAATCTCGGCCGACGAGGTACGCGCGAACGGAATGGCATTCTTGCCCTCGCCGCTGATCAGTTCGAGCGTTTTGCCGTTCTTGGCGCAAAAGGCCACGCCCTCCTGGATCAGGTCGGCCTTAACCGTGGCGCCCGAGACAAACATGCCGCCGCCGCTGGTTTTAGCAATCATATAGGTGTCCTTGCCGGTTTGAACCGGACCGGACGAGGCGCAGCCGGCCAGCAAGACAGCGGCAAGGGAGATCAGGAAGGGACGCATCATCACTTTCGGAGAGTGTCAATGCGCCGGGAGAGGCGATCGACTGGGCGGTGGATCGGTGACCATGGAAGATTTGCCATTGATCACCTTCAATTGGAATATTGCAATAACCAAATTGTATCCGAAGAGGCGGTTTTGGCCCAGCCACCTCCCTTTTCAGCGTACCTGTACGATGCCTTCATTCGTGTGCGCAACGGTCTCTCATCCGGGCGCGCGCAATGGTACAAAACGCTTCCACAGCTTGCGCAATTTGCCGTCGCCCTGGCGGCTGTGCGAAGCCAGGTAGCCGCGCAGGAAGCCAGTGCCGTCCTTCAACGCCTCGTCGCCTTCGCTTAACTGCCTGAGCAGGCCGTCGGCCACGCTGGCATCGTTCATCACGCCGAGTTCATCCTGCAAGCTGGCCAGTGCCTTGACGTACGGCCGCACGGTTTTGCGCGGATACAGGGACGCGAAAAATTCGGCAGCGTAGCGCGTTTTCTTGGCGGCGATGCGCACCCGGTGGCGCGTCTCGGGATCTGCGCCTTTCAGTTTGCGGCCGCGCTTGAGAAGGCGCTGCTGGTCCTTTTCGAGAATGCCCCTGGCGAAGTCGCCAATGTGCATCTTGAGCTTCACCTTGTCGGCAGGCAGCTGCATCGCACGCCAGCCGCGCTCGTCAAACCAGCGCTCGAGGTTGCCGATCAGGTTCTGGTAGCGCTCCGACGCCACGACGGCCCCGGCCACCGCGTGCAGTGCCATGGCGTGGTCGGCGGCGGCATGCTGCACCCGCACCAAAGGCGCGTCCGCATCGAGCGTATTGGTGATGCGCGGCAAGGTCGACCCGGCCAGCACATCCCAGTCGCGCGCCGGTCCCAGCTCGGAGACCAGCCAGTCTAGCTCCTGGCGCAGCGCCACCGGCAAGCTCAGCACCTCATCGAACATGGCGAGGGCCGAGCGCAGGCGGCGCAGGCCGACCCGCATCTGGTGCAGGCTCTCGACATCGTGGTATTTGATCACGCCGCATTCGTTGGCCTCGATCTGGTCGAGGCAATTGCGCACGATGTCCTGGAAGGCTTTCTCGACGCTCATGCGCGGCGACAGCTTGAGCGCACGGGCCCGGATGGCCTTGGGCGTGGTGGGAAATCTGACTGCGGTATCCATATGGCACATTCCTCCTCGAAGACATTGTGCGCGGAAACGGCGACACAGGCCGTTTCGTTACCGCTGCAACACTCACATGCCGGCCGGCTGCCTGCGCGTCGACACAATGTTGTGCAGCGCCGCGGCCGGCTTGGGCGGAGCCGCCGGTGTGGCGTTGCCGGCGCGCGGCACGCGCTCGATCAGCACATGGCGCGACGCGCCCACCGTGGACACGCCCAGTTGCTCGAACGCTTCCATGGCCGCCAGCAGGATGGTCTGCTGGATATCCATATAGCGGCCGTAGGCCGGGTCGAGCACATGGAACACGACATCGAATTCGAGCGCCTCCTGGGTCACGCTTTTCAGGTGCACGCGGTCGTAGCGCACGCCCTCCTGGGCTTCGATGATGGCGCGCAGGGCCGCCGGCACCTGGGCTGCCTGGGCCGTGGTGGTGGCCGGATTGGCGCGCAGCGAAAACTGCACGCGCCGGGTCGACATGCGCTTGAAGTTGCGCAGCGTGTTTTTCAGCAGCTCGGCGTTGGCGATGACGATCTGCTCGCCGCTGTCGGAGCGGATGCGGGTCGTCTTCAGGCCCACGTGTTCGACATTGCCCGAAAAACCGGCGACGCTGATCGAGTCGCCCACTTCGAACGGTTTGTCGACGGCGATCGACAGCGAGGCGAACAGGTCGCGGAGCACATTCTGCACCGCCAGCGCGACGGCAATGCCGCCAATGCCGAGGCTGGCCACCAGGGTCGAGACATCGATGCCCACGTTCGACAGCACGGCCAGCAAAAACACCACCCACAGCACGGTTTTCAGCACCCAGACCATGAGCGTGTTGGCCACGGTGGCGGGCGCGTCCGGCGCGCTGGCGCGGCTGCGGAAGTAGCGCTGCGCGCCGACGCTCAGGGCGCGGTCCAGATACAGCGCCAGCTGGGCGCCCAGGGCGATGAACCACAGATGGCGCACCCGGTCGTCCCACGGCGCGCCGAGATCGAGCACGGTCAGCCCGAGCAGCAGCGCGGTGACCATCAGCGCCAGCTTGCTGGTGCGCGCCAGGGTGGCCTTGAGCAATTCGGCGGCCGGCCGGTCGGCACGTCCCTGCTCGCTCAGTCTGGCGAGGTGGCGGCGAAACAGCACGACGGCGCCGTGCATGATGACATAGCTGCCGATCGCCACGGCGGATGCGAACAGCCAGTTGACGGGGGCAATCCCGATCAGCGGGGAAGTGATGGCATGGATATCCAAATGTGGTCTCCTTCAAGTGCGGTGTACGGCTGGCGGCGGGCCGCCCGAAAGCCGCAGCCTACAAGCTCAGCCTGAAAGTTGTCGCACATTTCGGCTGAGCCCCCCCGCACGAGCGCCTTGCGCGCCCCGCGCCGCTCAAGCGTGATAGCCCTCCCCCGCCCTGATCTTGCCCCTGAAAAGCCAGAACACCAGCGCCGTGTACGCCAGTATCATCGGCAGCAGGATGGCCGCGCCCACCAGATAGAAAAGCTGCGACGCCGGATGGGACGCAGCCTGCCATACCGTAAGCACGGGCGGCACCACGTAAGGCATGTTCGACAGCACCAGCCCCGCCATCGCCAGCAGGAACACGCCGACCGCCGCCGCAAACGCCAGCACGCTGCGGCCGTGGCGGATGCCGCGCCAGCACAGCCACGCGCAAAGCGCGGTAGCCACCGGCACCAGGCCAAGGAACACGATGTTCGGCACGCTGAACCAGCGCTGCGCGATGCGGGGAATCTGCAGCGGCGTCCAGACGCTGACCAGCACGATGAACCCCAGCAGCCCGGCCAGCAAGGCGGGCGCCATCCTGCGCACCTTGCCTTCGACCTCGCCCTCGGTCTTCATCAGCAGCCAGGTCGCGCCCAGCAGCGCATAGCCGCTGACCAGCCCCAGCCCGCACATGATCGCGAACGGAGTCAGCCAGTCGAAAGGGCCGCCCGCGAACTGGCCGTCGCGCACCCGGATCTCTTGCAGCAGCCCGCCCAGGATCACGCCTTGCGCAAACGCGGCCAGCGTCGAGCCGGCGGCGAAAGCGCCATCCCAGATGCGCTGATGATGCCTGGCCACCCAGCGGAACTCGAATGCCACCCCGCGAAAAATCAATGCCAGCAGCAGCACCAGCACCGGCAGGTACATGGCCGGCAGGATGATGGCGAAAGCCTTGGGAAACGCCGCCCACAGCGTGACGCCACCGAGCACCAGCCAGGTCTCGTTGCCGTCCCAGAAAGGCGCAACCGAATTCATCATCTGATCGCGCGCCGATTCATCCCGGAAGAAAGGGAACAGGATGCCGATGCCCAGGTCGAAGCCGTCGAGCACGACGTACATCGACAAGGCCACGCCCAGCACCAGGGCCAGGATCACGGGCAGCAGGTACGCCGGGTCGCTCATGGCGTCACCTGCGGCTGCGCTGGCGGGGCCGGCTGGCCGCCCGCCAGCGGGCGGTTGGGCAAGGTTTCCGGCCCCGGCAGCGCAGGCTGCGGCCCGCTGCCGATCATCCGGCTGATGTACCACACGCCAACCGAAAACACGACCACGTACACGAGCACGAACAGCGCCAGCGACGTGGCAACCTGGGCGGCAGTGACGGGCGACGCCGCCTGCGCGGTACGCAGCACGCCGTACACGATCCAGGGCTGGCGCCCGATTTCGGTGACCATCCAGCCGGCCAGGATGGCAATGAAGCCGAGCGGCCAGGCACGCGCCAGCGGGCGCAGGAACCAGCGCGCGTCCACCAGCCGCTTGCGCCACCATAGCCAGGCGCCAACCCAGCCGATGGCAATCATCAGCAAGCCCAGAGCGACCATCAGCCGGAACATGAAAAACACGGGCAGCACGGGCGGGCGCTGATCGGCGGGAAAGTCGAGCAATCCGCGGAAGCGCCCGTTCCAGTCGTGCGTGACGATCAGGCTGCCCAGGTTCGGTATTGCGACTTCGGCCCGGTTGCGGCCGGCGGCACTGTCGGGCCAGGCGAACAGGACCAGCGGAGCCGGCCGCGAACCGTCCCAGTGCGCCTCGATCGCCGCGACCTTGGCCGGCTGGTATTGCAAGGTGTTCAGGCCATGCAGGTCGCCGACGACGGCCTGCAGCGGCGCCAGCACCGCCAGCATGCCCAGGCCCATGTGCAGCATGGTGCGCGCCTCCGGCATGAAGCGCCCGGCCAGCGCATAGCGGGCGCCGGTGGCGCAGACCACCAGCGCGGTCGTCAGGTAGGCGGCGATCATCATGTGCGTGAAGCGGTACGGAAAGCTGGGGTTGAAGATGATGTCGAACCAGCTGACGGGATAGGTGATGCCCTGCTCCATCGCAAACCCGGCCGGCGTGTGCATCCAGCTGTTGGCCGACAGGATCCAGAACCCGGACAGCGCTGTGCCGAACGCGACCACGATGCAGGCGAGCGTGTGCAGCCACGGCGGAAAGCGATTCCAGCCGAACAGCATAATCCCGAGAAAGCTCGCTTCGAGAAAGAAGGCGGTGAGCACCTCGTAGCTGAACAAGGGCCCCAGGGTGTTGCCGATGATCTGGGCGAAGCGGCTCCAGTTGGTGCCCAGCTGGTATTCCATGACGATGCCCGACACCACGCCCATGGCGAACGACACCGCGAAAATCTTGGTCCAGAAGCGCGCCAGCGTGTGGTAATGCGCTTGCCTGGTACGCAGCCACAGCACTTCGAGCGTGGCGATAAAGGCCGACAGCCCGATTGTAAAGGCTGGGAATACAATATGAAACGCGATCGTGAACCCGAACTGGATTCGTGAGAACAGTATCGCGTCGATCCCTGCCACCGTGTCCATTGCCGCTCCCGCTCAGTCGCTATATGTCGCTATATGTCGCTATATATCGCTGTATATCGCTATGACGCCATGCCGATCCGTCGATCCCGTGCCCGCCCCGTCCCTGCCGCAACTTTCCTGCTGTTAGTGCGCCGGTGCTTCGATCCGCACTTGCCGGCTGTCGAAATAGCCGTGGAAACCGGCAATTTGCCCGGCATCGTCGAACTCCAGCAGGGTGACGCCTTCGTACTCGACCGGCTGGCCGTGCGGACCGATGCCGGCCGAGCGCCAGAACAGGCCTGCGCAGGCGTCGGCGGTGGTGATGTGCGAGAACATGGACCGCACCGTGCCGACGCTGGCGCGGTAGCTACGCCAGAAGGCGGCGATCTGCGCGCGGCCCGCATGGTCGGCGATGGGATTGCGCAGATGCGCATCGTCGGCAAACAGCCTGGCCAGCGCATCGGCTGCGGATGGATCGCCGTCTTCAAGACGGCGCAACTGGTCGATGAAACGTTCCGCCTGCTGCCTGGCCTGTTGCTGGTCCATTGCTTCCCCGCAGAATGATGAGTGATCTACCCGGATACTGGTCAGAGTGCGTGACGACGCAAAAGTTCGGCGCCATTGGCATGGTTGATGAAAATTCGGTGTCAGCGCTGTAGAGAGGGTGGATGCGGCAATACCGGTGACGGTGTCCGTGCCGCAGCGCCAATCGCCGGCGCCGCGCAAATGTCAGCTTGGTGGAAATGCCAATAAAGCAGCCGGAGCATGCCCCGGCTCACACCGGCGCCGCGCGTGGCAACGCAATCGGCGCTGTTTAACCGGGTTCCGCTGCGGACCCCGGCTGGGGCGGCGCCTGAGGTAACGTCCGCACGGGTGATGCCGCCGGCCGGTCGGGTCCCGGGGCCACAGGAGAGGCTGGAGGCAAGCGAGCAGCAAGGTTATTGATCTGGGCTCCCAGATACAGGCCTTGACCAGCAATGCAGGCAAACAGAGTCAAGGCAATACCAGCGCACCATTTCACGATGCTCATCAACGCAGCGTCGAAATCCGAACGCAACCTGTCCATTTTTTCGTTCAGGTCCAGACGCAACCCACTCATTTGTCCGGTCATATCGAGGCGCATCCCGCTCATTTCCCCGGTCATAGCGAGGCGAAACTCGGCCAAATCGGCCTTGGTAGCCAAGGTCGGCAGGATAGTGTCAAAGCGCGTTTCGAGCACGGTAAGGCGGCGGTCCATGTCGCCATCATACGGCGGTCCGCCGCCGCCGGCAACGGGCGCACCATTGTCGTCAGGTTCCGGCGGCCCGCTCGGCACGGCATTCATGCTCATCGACTTTCCCCGGTTGGCACGGCACGCGCCGCGCCATCAAGTGTAAGCTGGTGCGATTGCCGTCAGCCGGTGTTCCACAAGCATCTTGAGGTGAGTCAGACAACGTACGGACGAGGGGAACAAAGCCAAAAAAATGAAAAGTTCAGCGCTGTGCCGGCGGCAAGGCATCATACGGCGGCGCCCCGCCATCACCCGCAACGGGCGCGCGTTTGGTATCCGTTCCGGCGCCCGCCCGCCCGCCGCGCCAGGCAAGCTAAGCCGGCACGATGGCCGTCACCTCGATTTCCACGCGCGCCCTGTCCTCGACCAGACCAGCCACCTGCACTGCCGTCATCGCCGGAAAGTGCCGGCCGATCACATCGCGATACGCCGCGCCGACTTCCTTGTGCGCACGCAGATACTCATGCTTGTCGAGCACGTACCAGGTCATGCGCACGATATGCTCGGGCCCCGCACCGCCCTCGGCCAGCACATCGACCACATTCTGCAACGCCTGGCGCACCTGCCCGGCGAAGTCATCCGTATGGAACACGCCCTGTCCGTCCCAGCCGATCATGCCGCTCACGCACACCGTGCGCCCGCTGGCGGCCACCCCGTTCGAATAGCCGCGTGCCCGCACCCAGCCCGGCGGTTGTAGAAATTCCATGCTATGCCTTTCCGTCCACCGCTGGCGCGGCTTCGCGCAGCAGTTCGCGCGCGATGATCAATTGCTGCACCTCGGTGGCGCCTTCATAAATGCGCAGCGCGCGGATTTCGCGGTACAGCCGCTCCACCGGATGCTCGCTGACCACGCCCATCCCGCCGAACATCTGCAGCGCCGCGTCGATGACTTTCTGCGCCGTTTCGGTCGCCGTCATCTTGGCCATCGCCGCCTCTTTGGTCACCTTGCGGCCCTGGTCGCGCTGCCACGCCGCCCGGTACGTGAGCAGCGCCGCCGCGTCGATCCCGGTCGCCATCTCGGCCAGCCTGGCCTGCGTGAGCTGGAAATCGGCCAGGGTCTGGCCGAACATCTTGCGCGTGCTGGCATGCGCGATTGCCTCGTCGAAGGCGCGCCGCGCAAAGCCCAGCGCCGCCGCCGCGACCGAGGTGCGGAACACGTCCAGGGTCGCCATCGCCACCTTGAAGCCCTGCCCCGCCTCGCCCAGGCGCCGCGAGCCTGGGACGCGGCAGCCGTCGAAACGCAGGCGCGCCAGCGGATGCGGCGCGATCACCTCGATCCGTTCGGCCACCGAGAATCCGGGCGTGTCCGCATCGACGATAAACGCGCTGATGCCGCGCGCGCCGGGCGCCTCGCCGGTGCGCGCGAACACCACGTAAAAGTCGGCGATGCCGCCGTTGGAAATCCAGGTCTTCTCGCCATCGAGCACGTAGTCGTCGCCGTCGCGCACGGCCGCGCACTGCATCGCCGCCACGTCCGACCCGGCCTGCGGCTCGGACAGCGCAAACGCCGCAATCGCCTCGCCGCGCGCCACGCGCGGCAGGTAGCGCTCCTTGTTGGCGGCGCCGCCGAACAGCGAAATCGCGCCCGATCCCAGACCCTGCATGGCGAACGCGAAATCGGCCAGGCCATCGTGGCGCGCCAGCGTTTCGCGGATCAGGCAAATGGCGCGCGTATCGATGGCGCCGACAGCATGATCAAGCCAGCCGCCCTCGCCCAGCTGGCGCACCAGCGCGCGGCAGGCGCCATCGACATCGCGCCCGTGCGTGGGCGCCAGATGGGCGCTCGCCCACGTGTCCAGTGCCTGTTCCAGCGCGGCGTGTCCGGCGTTAAAAAACGGCCACTCCAGATACGTTTTGTCAGCCATGTCAGTCTCCCTCGAACACAGGCCGCTGCTTGGCCACGAACGCGTGATAGGCGCGATGGAAGTCATTGGTCGCCATGCAGATCGCCTGCGCCTGCGCTTCCGCCTCGATGGCTTCATCCACACCCATGTTCCATTCCTGCTGCAGCATTTTCTTGGTCATGCCATGCGCAAAAGTGGGCCCCGAAGCGAGCGAACCAGCCAGCGCCTGGGCGTCGGCCAGCAGCGTTTCCGGCTCGCTGATACTGTTGAAAAAGCCCCAGCGCTCCGCTTCGCTGCCCGACATCGAACGGCCCGTGTACAGCAGTTCGGCGGCGCGTCCCTGCCCGATCACGCGCGGCAGCAGCGCGCACGCGCCCATGTCGCAACCGGCCAGGCCAACGCGGGTGAACAGAAACGCCGTCTTGCTGCGCGCGGTCCCCAGGCGCATGTCCGACGACAGCGCCAGGATCGCGCCGGCGCCCGCGCAAATGCCATCGACCGCGCTGATCACCGGCTGCGGGCAGGCCCGCATCGCCTTGACCAGATCGCCCGTCATGCGCGTAAACGCCAGCAGGCCGGGCATGTCGAGCCGGGTCAGGGGACCGATGATGTCGTGCACATCGCCGCCCGAGCAAAAATTCTCGCCCGCGCCGGTGATGACCACCGCCTTCACATCGTCCGCATACGCCAGCGCGCGAAACAGGTCGCGCAGCTCGGCGTAGGAGTCGAACGTGAGCGGGTTTTTGCGCTCCGGCCGGTTGAGGGTCAGGGTCGCGACGGCGCCCTCGACTTCGAAACGAAAGTGGCTGGCCTGGTACAACGCCAGCGCGCTGCGGTTGCCGGGCAGTTGCTGCGCCTGGCCTGGTAGGTAACGCATGGGATTCCTTATTGGAGATGCTGTTTCATTTGCGAGAGCAGCGCGATGAGCTGCCCTTTGTCGTCGGGCGAGATATCCTTGAGCAGGTCGGCGATCCACTCTTCGTGCACCACCGCCATTTTGGCGAATGCCATGTGGCCCTCGCGCGTCAGCTTGACGCTGTAGGCGCGCCGGTCCTTCGGGTCGGGCACGCGCACCACCAGCGCCTCCTGCTCCAGCTGGTCGGTGATGCCGGTGATATTCCCGCCGGTGACCATCATGCGCTTGGACAGCTCGCCCATGCGCAGCCCGTCCGGATGGCGCTCCAGCTGCGCCATCAGGTCGAAGCGCGGCAAGGTGATGTCGAACGTCGTGCGCAGGCGGCTGCGAATCTCGTTCTCGATGCGCACCGTGCACGAGAGCATGCGCAGCCACAGCTTGAGCGATTGATGATGATCCTGCGTCAGGCGGCTGGCCAGGTCCAGCGCCGTGCCATCGTCCTGCGGCGTGAGCTCGTCCATCAGCCCTCCAGCAATCTGGCCGCGACCTGCTGCGGGCTCATGCCCGCGCCCGCGGCGGCCAGCTGGCGTTCGCGTTCCAGGTTGCGCTCGAGCTGCAGCTTGGCCGGCCGGTACTGCTTCGGCCAGTCGATCGCCGAAAAGCCGATGCGCGCCGCTTCGGTCAGGGTCCACGCCGGATTGGCAAGGTGCGGCCGGCCCACCGCGCACAGATCGGCGCGGCCGGCCGCGATGATGCTGTTGGCGTGATCGGCCTCGAAAATCGAGCCGACCGCAATTGTCGGAATCTTCGCCTCGTTGCGCACGCGGTCGGCGAACGGGGTCTGGAACATGCGCCCGTACACCGGCTTTTCGCGCTTGCTGACCTGCCCCGACGAGCAGTCGATCATGTCGGCGCCGGCGTCCTTGAACAGGCGCGCGATCCGCACCGCATCGTCGGGCGTGATGCCGCCGTCGACCCAGTCGTGCGCGGAAATGCGTACGCTGATCGGCCGGTCCACCGGCCATGCGGCGCGCATCGCGCGAAACACCCGCAGCGGATAGCGGCAGCGGCTTTCCAGGCTGCCCCCGAATTCGTCGTCGCGCCGGTTGGTCAGCGGCGAAATGAACGACGACAGCAGATAGCCGTGCGCGCAGTGCAGCTCGATCCAGTCGAAGCCCGCTTCGGCGGCCGCGCGCGTGGCGCGCACGAAATCGGCTTCGATGCGGTCCATGTCATCCACCGTGGCGGCGCGCGCGGTCTGCGATACACCCTCCAGATACTGTTCGCTCGACGCGGCCACCAGCGGCCAGTTGCCGCTCTCGAGCGGCTGGTCGATCCCGTCCCACATGGCCCGGGTCGATCCTTTCGGGCCCGCATGGCCCAGTTGCAGCGCGATCTTGGCATCCGAACTGGCATGCACGAAGTCGACGATGCGCTTCCACGCCGCCGTGTGTGCGGGCGCATACATGCCCGGGCAGCTTGGGGTGATGCGCGCATCGGCCGACACGCACGTCATCTCGGCAAACACCAGTCCCGCGCCACCCAGGGCGCGCGCCCCGAGGTGCACCAGATGATAGTCGCCCGCCACGCCGTCGACCGCCGAGTACTGCGCCATGGGCGAGACGACGATGCGGTTTTTCAGCGTGATGCCGCGCAGCTTGAAGGGCGTAAGCATCGGCAGCACGCGCGCGCCGGCCGGCGACGCCAATCCCGCCTGCTCGCAGGCGCGCCGCGCGATCCAGGCTTCGAAACCGGCCACATAATCGGGATCGCGCAGGCGCAGGTTTTCGTGCGACAGGCGCTGGCTGCGCGTGAGCATCGAGTACGCGAACTGCGGCGCCTCCATGGCGGTGTAGCGTTCCACGTTCTCGAACCATTCCATCGAATTGCGCGCCGCGCTTTGCAGCTTGAGCACCTCGACCGCGCGCACTTCCTGGTACGCCGCCAGTGCCTGCGCCGCATCTGCGTGCGTGCCGAAACAGCGCGCCAGCTCGATGGCGTCTTCCAGCGCCAGCTTGGTTCCCGAACCGATCGAATAATGCGCCGAGTGGGCCGCGTCGCCCATCAGCACCACTGGGACACGGGTCGATCCCGCCATGTTCCAGTGCACCCACTGCGCGCACACCACGCGCGGGAAAGTGATCCACATGGCGGAGCCGCGCAGATGCGGCGAGTTCGACATCAGCGCATGCCCGTCCAGCTGGTCGGCGAACAGGCGCTCGCAGTACGCAATGCTCTCTTCCTGCGTCATCTGGTCAAGTCCGGCGCGGCGCCACACCTCTTCCGGCGTTTCGACAATGAAGGTCGAGGTGTCGCCATCGTACTGATAAATATGCGCCTGGAACCAGCCGTGCTCCGTCTGCGTGAAGGCGAACGTGAACGCATCGAACTTCTTGCGCGTGCCAAGCCAGACGAAGCGGCAGCGGCGCGCCTCGATCTCGGGCTGATAGGTCCCGGCGTAGCGCTTGCGGGTACGGCTGTTCAAGCCGTCCGAGGCGATCACCAGGTCGGCGCCGTACTTGCGCGCCAGCGCCTGGTCGTCCTCGACCTCGTTGTCGAACACCAGCTGCACACCCAGTTCCTCGCAGCGCTGCTGCAGGATATTGAGCAGGCGCTTGCGCCCGATGCCGCAAAAACCATGTCCGCCCGAAGTGACTTTCTCGCCCTTGAAAAAGATGTCGATGTCATCCCAGTGATTGAATGACTGCAAAATGGCGCGCGCGCTCTGCTCGTCGGCGTTCACCAGGTTGCCCAGCGTCTGGTCGGAAAACACCACGCCCCAGCCGAAGGTATCGTAGGGCCGGTTGCGTTCGACGACGGTGATCTGGTGGGACGGGTCCTGCTTTTTCATCAGCAGGCTGAAATACAGTCCGGCGGGGCCGCCGCCGATGCACACAATATTCATGAGGTTCGTCTTCGGATTAGGTAGCGCGCAGCTTGAAGCGCTGCAGCTTGCCGGTTTCGGTACGCGGCAGTTTGTCGATGAACCTGAGCGAGCGGGGATATTTGTAGGGAGCGATCTGCAGCTTGACGAAGTCCTGCAACTGGGCGGCCAGCGCGTCGGACGGCTCGAAGCCGGGTTGAAGCACCACGTGCGCTTCCACCACCTGGCCGCGCTCCTCGCACGCGCGCCCGATCACGCCGCATTCGGCCACCGCTTCATGGCGCAGCAGCACCTCTTCGACTTCGGCGCCGGCGATGTTGTAGCCGGCCGAGATGATCATGTCGTCGGTGCGCGAGCGATAGTAGAAATAACCGTCGGCGTCCATCTCGTAGGCGTCGCCGGTGAGGTTCCAGCCATCGAGCACGTAATCGTTCTGGCGCTCGTCGGCCAGGTAGCGGCACCCGGTCGGCCCCTTCACCGCCAGGCGGCCAATCACGCCCGGCCCCACCTGCTGGCCGTTGGCATCGAGAATGCAGGCCTGGTAGCCCGGCACCGGCTTGCCGGTCGCACCTGGCCGGATCGCGTCGCCCGCCGCCGAAATGAAGATGTGCAGCAGTTCGGTCGCGCCGATGCCGTCGATCATGCGCAGGCCGGTGGCCGCCTGCCAGGCTTCGCGCGTGGCCAGCGGCAGCGCTTCGCCGGCCGACACCGTGCGCGTCAGGCTCGATACATCGTAGTTCGCCGCCAGCGGCGCCATCTGGCGATAAAAGGTCGGCGCGGTAAAGCACACCGTGGCGCGGTATTTTTCGATGGCGGCCAGCAGCGTGTCGGGCGTGAGTTTTTCGAGCAGCACGCCGGCGCCGCCGACCCGCATCGGAAACAGCAGCAGCCCGCCCAGCCCGAAGGTGAACGCCAGCGGCGGCGTACCGATGAAGATGTCGGTATCGGCCGCGGCCAGCGTATGGCGCGGAAAACAGTCGCAGATGGCCAGCACGTCGCGGTGAAAATGCATGGTCCCCTTGGGGATGCCGGTGGTGCCCGAGGTAAAACTGATCAGGCACACGTCATCGGCGGCGCAGGCGTGCGCCGGGAACGGCACCGGATGGCGCGCCATCATGGACTCCAGCGAGGCCGGATTATCGGGATCGTTGAACGTCACCACATGGCGCGGCAACGCTGCGATGGCGTCGATCTCGCCGCGCAGGCTGGCCGCGCACAGCACCGCGTCCACGCTGGCCTTGTCGACGATGGCGGTCAGTTCGCGCGCGCGCAGCAGCGGCATGGTGGGCACGGCGATCAGGCCTGCCTTGAGCACGGCCAGCAGGCAGGCCGCCATCATCGGATTGTTCGCGCCGCGCAGCAGCACGCGGTTGCCGGTGACCAGCCCCAGGTCGGCACGCAGCACGTGGGCGATGCGGTCGACCCGGCGCTGCAGTTCCGCGTAGGTCCAGCTTTCGTGCTCGCCGACGATGGCGATGCGCTCCCCCGCCCCACGCTCGACCGCCGCGTCGAGCAGTTCGGCGGCGCAGTTCAGGCGCTGCGGGTAATGCAGCTCGGGCAGGTCGAATAAAAACTCGGGCCACTGGGCCGGCGGCGGCAGGTGTTCGCGCGCAAAGCCGTCCTGGTAGGCCGAGGCGCTCAGTAGCGATGCGGTCAAGCGTGTCATGGTCGCCCCGAAAAAAGTGTCAGTGGTTCACCCGACGGATACTTTAGACTTAAACTATCACAACATCAAGCGCTTTCGCACGACTGCGTCAGGAAGCGCTTCCCAGGCGTTTGAGCGCTTCGCTCTGGTGCATCGCCGAGCGCACCACCTCGGCCAGCGCCAGCTTGACCTGGGCGCCATCGAGCGCACCAGGGGGCAGCGTCTTGAGCGTGTCGGCCGCGCCGTTCAGGCCCAGCGTGACGCAGCCGGCATGCAGCCGGTCGATGCGCACATGGGCCGCGCCATGGTCGCCGCTTTCGAGCAGCTCGGCGATGTCGGTGCCGGCCGCCGCCACCTGCGACTGCAGGCCGCCCAGGTAGATCATCAGGCGTTCTGCGCCGATCCCGAGGCGCAGCAGCGTGGCTTGCACCTTTTCGGCGCGCAGCGCCACCGCGATCGGGTCGCTGCCGGCCAGGCCGGCCATGTGCTCGCGCACCTGCTCGCCCTGGAACGGCTTGACGATATAGCCCGACGCGCCAAGTCCGCTGGCCTGGTCGACCGTGTCGCGGTCGGTGGCCGAGGACACCAGCACGAAGGGCATCGCGCCCAGGGCGCCGTCGGCGCGCACGCGCTGCAGCAGGTCCATGCCGGACAGGCGCGGCATGCGCAGGTCGCAAAAACAGATCGCCGGGCGCAAGCCCTGTTCGAGCTGGTTCCAGGCGTCGGCGCCGTCTTCCGCTTCGAGGATCTCGAATTGGCCGCAGGAGTCGATCAGGTGCATCAGCACCATGCGCGATACGATGTCGTCATCCACCACCAGAACCTTCATTTGGCCACCTCCCGTACGCAGTAACGCCACAAAACACGCCTGTCCAACTCATACCTTCGGCTAATACCTCTAGCTTATACGCCAATATTACAGCATATGCATAGCGGGTCAGCGCTTGAGCGGCCCCGCGCTGTCGTAGGCGGACAGCAGTTCGCGCAGGCGCGGCATGGCCACGGCGATCAGGTCCCAGCGGCGCGCATCGGCCGCTTCTTCCATCTCGCCCGACAGCTGATGCAGTTCGGTCGCCTCCAGGTACGAGGAGCTGCCCTTGAAGCCGTGCAGCAGGCGCCCTGCCGTCTCGGCATCGTGCGTGACGATCGCTTCTTCCAGGTCGGCGCGGCGCCCCGGCAGATCGCTGGCAAAGGCGGCCCGCATGCGCGCTTTCAGGTCGCTGGCGCGGCGCCCGGCGTTGTGGGCGGCCGGTCCGGCCAGCGGCGCCGGGCCGGTATCGACGCCGAACATGGCGTCCAGTTCGGCCGTGGTGGGCGGGCGTTCCACGCGCGCCTGCGGCATCGGCGCCAGGGCGATGCCGCGCTGGAGCTGGCGCTCGATGGCCCGGCTCAGGTGATGATGCAGGGCCGCTTCGTCGATCGGCTTGGTCAGGAAGTCGTCCATGCCGCAGGCCAGGTAGCGGCTGCGGTCTTCCTCGCTGGCGTTGGCGGTCAGCGCCACGATCATCAGCTCCTGGTCGCGCACCGGCGCTTCCGGCGGGCCGCCGGCGCGGATCAGGCGCGTGGCGCTGGCGCCGTCCATCTCGGGCATGCGTCCATCCATCAGGATCAGGTCGTAGCGCGTGCGCGCGCAGGCCGCCACCGCCAGCAAGCCATTGTCGGCGATGTCGACCTTGTGCCCCAGGTCTTCGAGCATCATGCGGATGATGATCTGGTTGGTCGGGAAGTCTTCCGCGCACAGCACCTTCAGGCGGTGGCTGTGCGGTTCGCGCGGCACGTGCGGCACCATCGGCGGGGCCACGCCGTCGGCCAGCGGCAGCAGCACGCTGAAGGTGCTGCCCACGCCTTCGGTGCTGTCGACGCTGATCGACCCGCCCATCAGGTCGACCAGCTGGCGGCAGATCGCCAGTCCCAGCCCGGTGCCGCCGTAGCGGCGCGTGGTGGTGCTGTCGGCCTGCTCGAACTTCTGGAACAGCCGTTCGACCGCATCCGGAGCGATGCCGATGCCGGTGTCGCTCACCGAAAAGCGGATGGTGTTGACACCCGGCGCGCTGCCGTCAAGGGGGGCCGCGCGTTCGACCGACAGGCGCACCGCGCCGTTGTTGGTGAACTTGAAGGCATTGCCGACCAGGTTGACCAGCACCTGGCGCAGGCGGGTCGGGTCGCCCACCACGAAGCGCGGCAAGTCCTCGGCCAGCGCCACATTGAAGCCCACGCTTTGCGCCGCGGCCTGCTCCTCGAACAGGCTGACCACGTTTTCGACGGCGGCGGTGAGCGCGAAATCGATGTTCTCGATGGTCAGCTTGCCCGCCTCGATCTTGGAAAAATCGAGCAGGTCGTTGATGATGGTCAGCAGCGACTGGGCGTTGGCCTGGCCGCGCAGGATCTGTTCGCGCGTGTTTTCCTGCAGCTGGCCGTCGCGCAGCGCGAACCCGAGCATGCCGATCACGCCCGCCAGCGGGGTGCGCATTTCATGGCTCATATTGGCCAGGAATTCGGACTTCTGGCGGGTGGCGTCTTCCGCCTTCTGCTTGGCCAGGCGCAGGCGCTCATCGTTTTCCTGGAGCGCGCGGTTGGCCAGCGCCAGTTCGTCGGTGTTCAGGCGCACCTGGCGCTCCTGCTCCACCAGGCGCGCCTGGGTTTCTTCCAGCTCGCGGTAGGCGCGCGCATTGTCGAGCGCCACCGCCGCGTGCGCGGCCAGCGTCTTGAGCATGTCCAGATGCACGCGGTGATAGGCATTGAGCTCCACGCTCTGCACGCACAGCACGCCCATCATGCGTTCCTTGACGATCAGCGGCACGTACATCATCGCCACCGGCAGCGAACGCGGGCTGCCGTCCAGGCGCAGCGGCGGAATCGGCACCGCGCTCTGCTCCGCGTCCAGGTAGCGGTGATATTCGGCCTGCAGATCGTTGATGAACACTTCGCGCCGGTGCTTCAGGCACCACACCGCGAACTGGTGCGGATCGTCCAGCGGGCGCGAATAGAACTGGCTGCGCACGCCCTGGTCCATGGCGAACGGGAACTCGATCACGCCGATGTCTTCGCGATAAAAGCCGATGCCGAAGATACGCGCATCCATCAGGTGGTGCACGTGGCGGTACACGGTGCTCATGATGGTTTCCATGTCGAGCGTGGCGGTCAGCTCGCGCCCGATCTCGGAGAGTACCGAGATATTCCGGTGCGCCAGTTCGACGTTCTCTTTCTGGCGCTCGACTTCTTCCTTCTGGCGTTCGGCGTCGAAGCGGCGCTGCTCGGCCTCGGCGCGCTGGTTGTCGGCGTCCAGGCGCTGCGCTTCGAGCTCGCGTTTCTGGCGTTCCAGCAGGCGGTTCTGCTGCTCGATTTCCTCGGTGCGCGCGGCCACCTGGGTTTCCAGCATCTCCTTCTGGCGCCGCAGGCCGGACAGGCGCGCGCGATAGGCCCAGTAAGCGCTGCCCAGCACCAGCAGCACCGACAGGGTGCGGAACCACCAGGTTTTCCAGACCGGCGGCAGGATCGTGATGGCCATCGTGGCGCCCTCGTCGCTCCACACGCCATCCTTGTTGGCGGCGCGCACGCGGAAGGTGTAGGTGCCCGGATCGAGGTTGGTGTAGGTGGCGAAGCGGCGGCTGGCATCGGTGCTGACCCAGTTCTGGTCGAAGCCATCGAGCCGGTACGAAAACAGGTTGCGCTGGGGCGCCGCGTAATGCAGGGCTGCGAATTCCAGCGAGAATACCGAATCGGCCGCGGCCAGGGTCACCGCGCGGGTCGATTCGATCGGCCCCTTGAACAGGCCCGGACGCGCCAGCGCGGCCGGCCGGTTGAAGATCTGGAAGCCCGTGATGACCGCGCGCGGGGCGATCCGGTTGTCGCTGATCGCCTTCGGATTGAAAGCGGTCACGCCATTGAAGCCGCCGAAGTACATGGTGCCGTCCGGCGCGCGCATCGCCGAGCCGTCGAAGTAGGCGCCTTCGATGGTGCCGTCGCCGGCGCTGTAGTTGCGGAAGGTGCCGGTCAGGGGATCGAAGCGCGAAATGCCGGTGTTCGTGCTGATCCAGAGTTTGCCTTCCTCGTCCTCCAGGATGGCGGCAATGGCGTCGTCGGCCAGGCCGTCGGCCACCGTGTAGCGGCGAAAGCTCACCGCGCCGCCGGCGCCGATGCTCATCTTGTTCAAGCCGGCCGCGGTGCCGACCCACAGGGTGCCCTTCCTGTCTTCGTGCAGATAGTGCACCTCGTCGTGACTGAGGCTGGCCGGGTTGGCCGGATCGTTGCGGAAGTGGCGGAACTTGCCGCTGGCGCGATCGAGCATGTCGAGGCCATCGAAGGTACCGATCCATAGCTGGCCGCGGCGGTCTTCGAGCAGCGGGCGCACCACGTTGTCGGCCAGGCTGGAACTGTCGGCGGCATCGTGGCGGTAGGTGACGACGGCGCGCGTGGCCGGGTCGAGCCGGTGCAGGCCGCCGCGCGAGGCGATCCACATCACGCCGGCGCGGTCGGACAGCATGCCGCGGATATGGTTGCCGTCCGGGTCGCCCTCGGCGAAGGACTGGCGCGTGAAGTTGCCGCTGGCCGGGTCGAAGCGCGCCACGCCCGAATGGCTGCCGATCCACAGCATGCCGTCGCGGTCGTGCGCCAGCGCGCTGGCCGGAATGCCGGCCAGGCTGTTGGGATTATCCGGGTCGTGCCGGTACAGGCGCGCCTGGCCGGTTTCCGGATCTAGCCGGTTCAAGCCGCTGTTGGCGCCGATCCACAGGTCGCCCCCGGGAGCGGCGGCAAGCGCGCGCACCTTGTTGTCGGACAGGGTATCGGGTATCTCGGCGTGGCGCGCAATGCGCGCGAAGCCGCCGCTGTTCAGGTCGACCCGGCTCACGCCCGCATACCAGGTGCCGACCCAGAAGGTGCCGACGCGGTCGCGGTACATGGCCGAAATCTGGTTGTCGGCCACGCTGTGCTTGTCGCCCGGCAGATGGCGGTAGTTTGCGAAGCGGCGCGTGGCCGGCTGCCAGCGATACAGGCCGTCGGTATGGCTGCCGACCCAGACATTGCGGTCCTGGTCCTGGTACAGGGTGGTGATGTAGCCCGAGCGCAGGCCGTCCGACACCCCCAGGCGGCGCCGCTGCGAGGCGGCGCTGCCGATCTTCCAGGTTTCCAGGCCGCCCAGGGTGCCGATCCACAGGGTCTGGTCGGTGTCGACCAGCAGCGCCTGCACCATATTGTGTTTGTGGTCGGTCCCGGGCGCCGGATGGTGCTCGAAGGCGCGCGCCCCGACCGCCAGGCTGTCCACCCCGGACGAGGTGCCGACCCACACGCGCCCGCCGGCATCGACCGCCAGCGCGTTGACCTGGTCGTCGGCCAGGCTGCCCGGGTCGCCCGGCACATGGTGCCAGACCTTGAATTTGCCGCTGACCATGTCGAAGTGCTGCAGGCCGTCGCTGGTGCCCAGCCACAGGCCCTGGCGGCCGTCGCCGGCGATGGCGCGCACGTGCCGGTTGCCGTTGCCGCGCTTGACCGGTTCGTCCGGCGCGTAATGGGTGAAGGTCTGGGTGGCCGGATCGAAGCGGTCAAGGCCGCCGTCGGTGCCGATCCACAGGCGGCCCGTCTGGTCCACATGCAGCACGCGCACCCAGTTGTTGACCAGGCTGCGCGGGTTGCTGACCACGTTGCGGTAAGTGGTGACGCGGTAGCCGTCGAAGCGCGACAGGCCGCCCTGGCTGCCGAACCACATGAAGCCCTCGGCATCCTGGGCCACCGCCAGCACCGATTCCTGGGCCAGGCCCTGTTCCACGCTCAGGTGCTCGAAGCGCAAGGTGCGCGCGGGCGCGGCCTGGCTGCCCGCATAAGGCAGGCAGCACAGCAGGAGGAACAGCGTAATGAGTCGGATCGGGTTCAGGCAAGCGCTCCTTCGCCATCGGCCACGCCGGCGCGCAGGCGGATCAGCTGGCGCCGCACCGATTCGCTCACCTCGGCCAGCACGATGCCCACATTGCGCGCGTCGGGCAGGCCGCGGCGCGCCGTATCGAGCTGGGACGCGACGTGCCACAGGCCGAGCGTCATGCAGCCGGTGTGCACCGAATCGATGCGCAGGCGCGCGTCGGCGCCCTCGCCGGCGTCGAGCAGTGCCACGATGTCGGCGCGTCCGGTCAGCAGCTGCTCGCCGAAAGCGGCCAGGTAAGCGCCCAGCCGGTCCGGCCCGATGTTCAGGCGCTTCATGGTGGTGGCCGGGTCTTCGGCCAGCTTGTCGAGCGTGATGCGGAAGATTTTCTCCAGATGCGCGCGCGCTTCGGCCGCGTGCAGCGGTTTCAGGATGTAGCCGACCGCGCCCAGCGTCACCGCCTGCAGCACCGTGTCGCGGTCGGACGCCGACGAGACCAGCACGAACGGCACGTCGGCCAGGTGCGGATCGCCCTTCATGCGCTCGAGCAGGGCGATGCCCGACATGCGCGGCATGCGCACGTCGCAAAAGCAGATCACCGGATGCAGGCCCTCTTGCATCAGGCTCCAGGCCGCGGCGCCGTCTTCCGCTTCGACCAGGTCGAAAATGCCGTACACGGACAGCAGATCCATCAGCGCGATGCGCGAGACCACGTCGTCGTCAACAATCAGTGCTTTCATGAAGTTCTCCATGGCGGTTACGGCACGCGCGGCTCAGGAGCCAAAAAAAGTCAGGACATCGGCGCGGCGCGCGTGCGTGTCGCGCTGGCCGAGCTGGATCAGTTCACAGGTGTAGCTCGACTCGAACAGCAGGTACGACGCCAGCGCCGATCCGCGCGCCTCGGTCGCGCCGATCCCCGAGAGCATGGTGCGGATCGGGGCCGGCAGGCTGGCCGTGTGGCGGCTGGCGATGACGTCGAGCCGTTCGGACGGCGCGATCACCAGCAGTTCCACCGGTTTCAGGGGCATCTTGCTGCGATACTCCTCCGGCAGCAGCGACAAGGTCAGGTTGATGCGGTTCAGGCGCTCGATGTCGACCGCCAGGCTGTCGAGGAAAATCGAGGACATGGCGTGGCCGGCGATCTGCGCCAGGCTCGGATAGCGCGCCTGGCCGGGCGTGTCGCGCGCCGGTTCGGACAGGCGCCCGGCGCCCACCACCAGCACCTTGGAAGCGCCCAGGTGGATTGCCGGCGAGATGGGCGCCAGCTGGCGCATCGAGCCGTCGCCGCAAAATTCACGGTGGCTGCCCAGGTACAGCGGCACGGCCGGGAAGATGAACGGAATCGCCGACGACGCCAGCAGGTGCTCGACCCCGATCTGGTCCTGCAGCGCGATGCGCTGCATGCGCACCCACGGCGCGATATCGGCGGCGGTCTGGTAAAAGGTGATGTGGTTGCCGGCCGTGTAGGACGAGGCGGTGACCGCCAGCGCATGCAGCAGGCCGTCCGACATGGCCGCGTCCAGGCGCGGCAAATCGAGCATGCGGTGCAACAGGCCCACCAGCGGGGTGTTATCCAGCAGCGACGCCGGCGGCGCGGCGCGCCATTTACGCAGCAGCCAGCCGAACGAGAGCAGCGAGAGCCAGCGCGCGCCCGAGCGCAGCACCCCCAGCGAATCGGCGCGGTAGACCTGTTCGACGGTGAAGTTTTCCCACACGTCGAGCAGCTTTTGCACGCCCTCGCCGAAGTTATCGGCGCGGCAGGCCAGGGCCACGGCGTTGATCGCCCCGGCCGAGGTGCCGCAGATGATGTCGAAGGGGTTGCGCGCGGGGCGCCAGCCGGCCTCCCACAAGATTTGCGAGATCGCCTGCAGTACCCCCACCTGGTAGGCGGCGCGCGCGCCACCGCCGGTGAGGATCAAGCCCGTTTTCTGTTCCGTTTCCATTCGCCAAGCGTATCAGGGTCTGCCCGCCTTGCGGGAGAAAACTGATGGCTTGTCCACTTTTTACAATAGGCTCAATCGCCCCTGGCCACGCCTTCGCGGCGCGGATCGGCCCCGCCGAACCACCACGGCTCGCCGTGGATCAGGATGCGCTGCACGCCATGCAGGCCGGATGTCATCTCGTAGCTGCGCAAGGCGTGGCCGCGCGCCTTGAGTGCATCCTGCACGGCCGGACTGAAACGCCCCTGTTCCAGTTCGGTCGGCCCGTTGCGGCTGCCGAAGTTGGGCAGGCTGATGGCCTGCTGCACATTCAGGCCCCAGTCGAGCGTGCCGACCAGGGTCTTGGCCACGTAGTTGATGATGGCCGGGCCGCCGGGCGAACCGACCGCCAGCACCAGTTTGCCGCTCTGGCGGTCGAACACCACCGTCGGCGACATGGCGCTGCGCGGGCGCTTGCCGGGCTGGACCCGGTTGGCCACGGGGCCATTCGCGTCGGCCGAATCGAAGGAGAAATCGGTCAGCTGGTTGTTCAGGATGAAGCCGCCCACCATCTGGCGCGACCCGAAGGCGTCTTCCACCGTGGTCGTCATCGACAGGCCGGCGCCCTTGCCGTCGACCACCACGAAGTGCGAGGTGGACGCCGTTTCGATGGCGTTGTCGAGGCCCCACGCCACTTCCATGCCGGGCGGCGTGCCGGCTGCGGCGGTGCCCATCGACTTCTCGCCGATCAGGGCCGCGCGCTGGCGCAGGTAGGTTTTATCGATCAGGCTCGGAATGCCGCGTCCCGGCAGCGGCACGAAGTCGGTGTCGGCCGCATAGCGGTTGCGGTCGGCGTAGGCCAGGCGCCCCGCTTCCGTGAACAGGTGCACCGCCTCAAGCCCGATCACGCCATTGACGGGCGCGTAGGCGCGCATGTCCTTCGTTTCCAGCATGCCCAGCATCTGCGCCACGGCGATGCCGCCCGAGGACGGCGGCGGCATGCCGCACACGGTGTACGCGCGGTAGTCGCTGCATACCGGCACGCGCTCCTTGGGCTGGTAGCCGGCGATGTCGGCCGCCGTCAACAGGCCGGGGTTGCCCGGGTGAGCCGCCACCTTGGCCGCGATGTCCCTGGCGATGCGGCCCTTGTAGAAGGCGTCGGCGCCGCCGGCGGCGATCTCGCGCAGGGTCGCGGCCAGCGCGGGATTGCGCAACAGATGGCCGATCGGCCACGGCTTGCCATCCTTGTCGTAGAAATAGGCGGCGGCGACCGGATCCTTGCGCAGGTGCTGGTCGAACATCAGCATGCCGTTGAGGCGCTGGCTGACCGGGAAACCCTTGTCGGCCATGGCGATCGCCGGCGCGAACAGCGCCTTCCACGGCAGCTTGCCGTGCTGGCGGTGCGCCATTTCGAGCATGCGCAGCACGCCCGGCGCGCCCACCGAACGCCCGCCCACCACGCCGGCGCTGCGCGAGAGCGGCGTGCCATCCTTGTTCTGGAACAGGCGCTCGTCGGCCGCCGCGGGTGCGGTTTCGCGGCCATCGAAGGCTTGCACGTTCTTGCCGTCGTAGTGCATCAGGAAAGCGCCGCCGCCGATGCCGGACGATTGCGGTTCCACCAGCGTGAGCATCAACTGGGTGGCAACGGCGGCATCGATCGCGCTGCCGCCGCGGCGCAGGATCTGGTAGCCGGCATCGACCGCCAGCGGGTTGGCGGCGGCGACCATGAATTTCCTGGCGGCCCAGCCGGCCTTGTCGGCATAGCCGGTATGGATTTCGGGCGCGTCGGCCGGGCGCACGGCGGCGTCCTGGGCGAACGCGGGGGCGCTGACGATGGCAGCGGCGGTCGCGATGTAAAGCGCGAACGGAAGGTACTTCAACCTGAGCATGGATTCTCCAATAAGAAACGCGCGACCACAGCCGCGCGTCCGATCCCGCTATCGTACAGGAATTGAATTACTTCGGCTGCATGCGGATCGCGCCGTCGAGGCGGATGGTTTCGCCGTTGAGCATGGTGTTTTCGATGATGGCGCGGGCCAGGTGGGCGTATTCGGCGGGACGGCCGAGGCGCTGCGGGAACGGTACCATGTTGCCCAGCGCGCCGCGCACTTCTTCCGGCATGCCCATCAGCATGGGCGTCTCGAAGATGCCGGGAGCGATGGTCATCACGCGCACGCCGCTGCGGGCCAGGTCGCGCGCCATCGGCAGGGTCATTCCGGCCACCGCCGCCTTGGACGAGGCATAGGCCGCCTGGCCGATCTGGCCGTCGAAGGCCGCCACCGACGCGGTATTGATGATGATGCCGCGCTCGCCGGAATCGACCGCCTCGGTCTTGCCCATGGCGTCAGCCGCCAGGCGCGCCATGTTGAAGGTGCCGACCAGGTTGATGTTGACGGTGCGCTGGAATACTTCCAGCGGATGCGGGCCGTCCTTGCCCACGGTCTTGACCGCCGGCGCCACGCCGGCGCAGTTGACCAGGCCGCGCAGGGTGCCCAGCGCCAGCGCCGCGGCGACCACGGCCTGGCCATCGGCCTCGGAGGTCACGTCGCACTTCACGAACGTGCCCTTGAGTTCGGCAGCCAGCGCTTCGCCCGCCTCGACCTGCACGTCGGCCAGCACAACCTTGCCGCCCGCTTCGGTGATCATGCGCGCCGTCGCCGCGCCCAGGCCCGATGCGCCGCCCGTGATGATGAATACATTGTCCTGAATTTGCATGGTGTCCTCTTCTCTTATCAGTTCTTTTTGACGTTTACGTAAACGTCAACTAACCGGATTGTAGCGAACTTTTCGCGGAAAACACCAATCGTGGTGCATTAAAAACACTGGATCGTGACGCCGTTGCTGGTGCAGGGGCGGCCCTGGGGGCCGATCACGGTGTTGCCGGCCGCGCCGTTGTAGCGCGTGCCGTTGACGTCGGTGCAGCCGCCGGCGTCGCAGCGGCTGATCACGGCGGGCGGCGGCGCCACCACCGATGGCGACGCCGGCGCCGGCAGCGCGCCGACCGGCACCGCCGGCGGCGGCGGCGTGCTCAGGCGCGGTCCGTACGCCGGCATGCCGTCGACGATCTGCTGCACGGCGCGGCGCCTGGGCGGCGGCTTCTTGGGCGGCGCCGGCTTGGCCTGCGGGTCGGGCGGCGCGGGTTTGGCCTGGGCGGCGGGCGGGCTCTCCTTCTGTGCCAGGGCAGTGCCGCCAGCCAGGCAAGCCATCAGGATCAGGGCGATTTTCGGGGCAAGCATGATTCACCGCGCGGGAGGATGAATGAAGCGGCCAGCCTACCATTTTTGCCGGGATCGTGACGGACCGGGCGCGTTCGGATGCTGGACAAACTGGAATCGATCATGTACATCGAGACAACGTTTATTGTTGACCAAAAGTGCAGGAAAGACGATACTTCCGGCACCCTGAAACAGCATGCCACCACCCATACCGCCCATGAATGCCATCCTTGACCCCATCAGCGCCAGCCGTCTCGACGCCTATCTCGACCAGACCGAAGCCGCCCTCGAACAGCAGGACGACGCCGAACTCGACCCCGAACTGATCCAGGCGGGCCTGAAGGCATCGATGGACAGCCAGCGCTTCCGCGCCGACACCCTGGGCAGCGTGCGCCGCCTGTTCCGGCTGTGGCTGCGCGCCGGCGACCCGGCCGCGGCATCGCGCGTGATCGAGATCGACGGCCATGAGGCGCTCGCCGCCCTGCCCGCGGCCGAACGTCCCGACTGGGAGCTGTCCCTGGCGTTCTGGCGCCTCGAACCGCTGGTCGCGCAGCGCGACGACGCCGCCCTGCACGCCGCGCAGGGCGCCGCGTTCACGGTACTGGCATCGCTGCCGGGCGCCCTGCAGTACGACAAGGCCTGGGAGTATCTGGAGGAGCAGGCCACGCAGGCCGGCGCGCATGCCCTGTCGCGCCGCTGCCTGGCCGCGCGCAACGCACTGCAGCAAGCAAGCCCGGAGCGCACCGCCTATCGCGCCTGGGACAATGCGCTGATGGCCGCGCGCGAGGCCCAGAGCTTCGCGCTGGAGGGGCAGGATCAAGAGGCCGCGGACGCCGCCGCGCGCGCCATCGACTGCATGGCCAAGGCGGGCGCGGACCAGGATATCGACCATAACGACTGGCTGCGCATCGGCCATGCCCTCTACACGATCGTCCCCGGGTCGATTGCCGGCATCGTGGGCCAGGTGCGCGCGCTCATTCCGGCCAGCACCGTGTTCTTTGCGCGGCGCGACATCGACGTGCGCATCGCGCGGCTCGAAGCGGTGGCGCTGCACCATCAGGGCGCGCTCGACCAGGCACTGGCGCGGCTCGCCCTGGGGCGCACCCTCATCACCGGCGACGCCGACGACCGCTATGGCGCCATCATGCTCGACTGGCTGCTGGAGGCGGGAAAACACGAAGACGCGGCCCGGCTGGCTTTCGAGTCGGTCTTCCACGAACGCCAGGTCTCGGCCGAACATGGGACAAGCAGCGCCACGCGCGCCGTGAGCGAGGGCCTGGCCGGCCAGCCTTACTGGCAACTGGCACTGGCGTATGCCGGCATGGCCGACGACACCGTGGCGGTGCGCGGGGACGAGAGCGAAGCGGCCCATGTGCGGCGCCATCTGGCGCTGGCGCGCGCCGGGGGGCAAGCGCATCCGGCCATCGATGCGGTCGAAGCCCTGTTCCTGATCAAATCGGCGGACGACTACCATCAGGCGCTGCCGCTGCTCGAAACGGCGGCGCGCGACCTGTCGCTGGCCAATTCGGACGTCCTCGTCAAGCTGTGGGTGGCGCGCATCCGCGTGCACGGCGCGCAGGCCGCGCTGGAGATGCCGTTCGTGCCGGCGTCGAGCGCCGGTTCCTGCTACAACATCGGCGTCACGCTCGGCTACCAGCTCGACGAGCACCTGCCCGACGGCGTGACGGTGCCGAAGGAGCCGCTCAAGGCGCTCGCCGCGCGCTACTACGAAACAGGCCTGGCGCGCTTTGAAGCGTTCGTCATGAGCGGCGAAGGCAGTGCGCGCGACGGCGATGCGCACACCTACTCGATGCTGTGCAATAACCTGGCCATTTACTACCGCCGCAACAAGTCCGATCCGGCCGCCGCCCTGCCCCTGCATCACAAGGGCATCGCCGCCAGTGCGTTCTCGGAGCACTACCAGGGCGTGATGAGCTGCCACCGCGCCAGCGGCAGCGACGCGGCCATGATCGACAGCGCCGACCAGCTGTGGCACTACTCGGCCGACCATGGCTACAGCCGGCACGATGCGACCGATTACATCGACGATGTCGCCGCCGCCCTGAACCGCCTGGGGCGCGACACCGACATCGCCATCTGGCTGCAGCGGCTCGACGAATGGTGGGCCTGCGTGGAGCAGGACGAGCGTGCCGGGTACGAGAAGACGTATGTGCGGGCGCTGGCGTCGGTGCTGTACTACCTGGCGCATACCCAGCCCGACGACGCCATGCTGCGCCTGGACGCGGTGCTGTCCCGGGTACGCGCGGCCGCCAGTCCCTACACCACCCGCATGGCGGCGCACGCGCTGCGCACGGCCGGCCAGTTCGAGCGCGCGCAGGCGATGTACGCGGAAGCGCTGGGCCATGTCAAGCCGGGCGAGTCGTGGCACGAAACCCAGCGCAAGGCGATCGTCGAAGGCGTGGCCGAATGCAAGCGCCTGCAGCGCGCGGCCAAGCCCTGGTGGAAGGTCTGGTAATGGCGGCTGCAACGGGCCGCGCCAGCGCCTACGGCGCGCGCGACGTGGTCAACGCGCCTGCGCTGAAACAGGCCATCGCCAGGCGCAGCGCGCAGCGCGGCGACGCGCCCGACGTGGCCGCGTGGCTGGCCAATCACTTCTTCCGCTACGCGGTCGGCAATCTGGACGCGCCCGAACCGGCGCTGGCGCGCATCGCCTCAAACGCGCAGGCGCGCTCCCTGTTCGCGCCCGGCCCCGTGCCCGACTGGGTGGCGGGCCGCCTGCGCCAGCCCGAGGGCGACGCCATGTGGTGGGTGGCGCCCGATGGCGCCGAGCTGCTCGCGATGGAAGCGAAACTGGTCGAATTCCTGGGTGCGCGCCAGGGCACCGCGCTCGAAGGCAAGCTACAGCGCATCAACTGCCGCCAGGCGCTGGCGCTGTGGAACGCGGAACACGCCGCCTTCGAGGCCAGGAGCGCGGCCGGCTGGCGCGAGCATCAGCCCGGGGCGGTGGCGACGCGCTGGGAGGGCGAGGCCGGCAGCGTGCTCGAATTGCTCGGCTCAAGCCCGCTGCTGCGCGCCGAGATGGCGTTCGAAAGCCAGGTGATGCGGCATTGCCTGGGCCAGTTCAGCGACCGGCGCCAGCTGCGCGGCGGCTACGGCGAACACTATGCGGCGGCCTGCGAAGCGGGCAAGATGCGCCTGTTCAGCTACCGCGGGCGCAACGGCCATGCGCACATCACCATCAGCGCCAACATCGTGGCCGACGGCCGCCTGCAGCTCGACCAGATCAAGGGCAAGCACAATCGCCCGCCGGTGGAGCGCTACCACGGCGAGCTGCTGGCGTTTTTGCGCAGCGTGGACAGCGACCTGCACACGCCGCCCGACGCCCTGAGCATGGGCATGGTGCGCCTGCCCTCGGGCTGGGCGATGGTGGAGGATGCGCGCGGCGAGGCCGACCAGCTGTTCATCGCGCACCACTTCCCCGCCCTGTTCCGGCGCTTGCCCGCGCCCTCGGTGCTGGCCCAGTGGATCGCCGCCGCGCGCGCGCCCGAGCAGCTGCAAGGCATGGCGCTGCATCCGGTGGTGGCGCACGCGGTCGGGAGCGCGGCATGAACTGGATCATCCTGCTGCTGTTCCTGTGGGCGATGCGGCGCGTGTATGTGCTGATCCGCGACAGCATCCGGTCCAGGAAGGGCCGCACCGTGAAGGTGCGCTACAAGTTCGACGCCCGCCAGAACCGGGCGCTGGCCCTGGCGCACCCGATCGCCGGCGCGCGCGCGCTCGGCGCCTACGCCAATCCGAAAGCGCCGGTGCCGACGGCGGAGCAGGCGCAGGCACTGCGCGCCAGCCTGCTGCATATCGTCGGCCTGCGCGCCAGCATGCAGGACGACGCCATCAAGGCCGCGCTGCCGGAGCTGCTGCGGCGCCACTGGTTCCGCATCGACCTGGACCGCCTGCGGGCGGACGACGACCCGCGCGCGGCGATGGCGTTCGCCTCGGCGCGGGTGGCCTTCGCGGTGCGCACGGCGACCTTGCTCGGCTGGCTCGATCCGGCCCTGCAATGGGAGGTGCTGTACCAGAACGCCCAGCGCGCCAACGACTGTTTCGGCAGCTGGGAGGAGTTCGGCGCGGCGCTGGCGCGCGGGCGCCAGCAATGGATCGCCGGATCGCGCGCCGACAGCCTCGGCGTGGCCTTCGACGAGACGAAACTGGCGCAATGGCTCGCCAGCGGCGACCATCCGTGGCGCAGCCTGCCCTGGCGCGGCGAAGTCCTGTTCGCGCCACAGGAGAAGCGCGCCTGACGCCTGGTGCGCGCTTGCAGTAAGCGCTTGGTCAGTTTCCTGCTGTACTATTTAAGCATAAAAAAGGAGACAGCCATGCAAACCCCGCACCAGCTTTATCAGCAAAAACTGACCACGCCCGAGGAAGCCCTGCGCCTCGTGCGCGACGGCGACATGATCGTGGTGCCGACCGGCGTGGGCGAGCCGCCCGCCCTGCTGACCGCCCTGTCAAGCCAGCGCCAGCAGTTCCACGACGTGAAGGTGGCGCAGATCCTGGCCATGCGCAAGTTCGGCTACTTCGACCAGGATAGCGCGCACCACGTGCGCCACGCCTCGCTGTTTTTCGGCGGCGCCTCGCGCGCCTCCGGCCAGGGCGGCTGGTGCGACTTCATCCCGAATTATTTTTCCGAGCTGCCCGCCCTGATCGAGCAGGGCCTGATGCCGGCCGACGTGGTCTTCGCCATGGCCTCGCCCATGAACGAGCAGGGTTTCTTCTCACTGAGCCTGGCGGTCGACTACACCATGGCCGCCATCGCCAAGGCGCGCGCGGTGGTCCTCGAAGTCAATCCGCACGTGCCGTTCGCGCACGGCCAATGCCATGTGCATGTGTCGCAGGTGACGGCGCTGGTCGAAAGCGGCGAAGCGATCCTGGAAGTGGGCCTGCCGAAGATCGGCGCGGTGCAGGAAGCCATCGGCAAATACGTGGCCGACATGATCGACGACGGCTCGACCCTGCAGATCGGCTACGGCGGCATTCCGGACGCGGTGGTGATGCAGCTGACCTCCAAGCACGACCTGGGGATCCACACCGAAATGATCGGCGACGGCATCCTGACCCTGATCGAAGCGGGCGCGGTCACCAACCGCAGGAAGACTTTCATGCCGGGCAAGATGGTGGCGACCTTCGCGCTCGGTTCGCAAAAGCTGTACAAATTCTTGCACCACAATCCGATGATCGAGATGCATCCGTCGAACTTTACCAACGACCCCTACCTGGCCGCGCAAAACGACAAGCTGATGACGATCAATGCGACCCTGCAGATCGACCTGCTGGGCCAGTGCGGCTCGGAGAGCATCGCGCACCTGCCCTATTCCGGCACCGGCGGCCAGGTCGATTTCGTCAGGGCGGGCAACCGTTCGCGCGGCGGCAAGTCGTTCATCGTGCTGCCGTCGACGGCCAAGGACAACACCATTTCGCGCATCGTGCCCACGCTCACGCCGGGCACGCACGCAACGACCAGCAAGAACGACATCAATTATGTGGTGACCGAATATGGCGTGGCACAGTTGCGCGGCAAGTCGGCCAAGCAGCGCGCGCAGGCGCTGATCGCGATCGCCCATCCGGACTTCCGCGCGTCGCTGCGCGCGGAAGCGAACCGGATGTGCGTGCTGTAATCCCGGTTCAGGCAAGCCGGCGGCGACGGCGCACCAGGCCGATGACCGCCACGCCGGCCAGCAGCATGCCGTAGGTTTCCGGCTCCGGCACGGCCGAGGTGTAGATGGTCAGGGTCGGGTTCAGGATTTGCATCGAGGACAGGGTGAGCACTTGCGGGCCCGAGCTGCCGTCAGGAGGTCCGGGCGGGTAGTAAGGCGTCGACGTCACGTTCACCGGGCTCCACATCGACAAACCGACCCTGCCCGTCAGCGACAGGGGGCCGCTGGCCAGCACGAAGGGAATCGAACCGTCGACCATGCTGTGCTGCATGGTCTGCTTGCTGGACCAGCCGGTGGCGGACGATGAGGCGTACAGATCGATTTTCGCGGAGTTGGTCGTGAAGCCGTCGCCCGGTTTGCCGCCCGGCGTCCTGATCGGTCCCAATTCGCCCAGCACGGTACCCGATAGCGAGAAGCCCGTCATCCGATAGCCGGGGCGCAGCGTGATGCCGAACCAGCCATTGTAACCGTCGCCATTCTCATAATGCGTGGTGGCGGTCTTCAGGGTCATTGCGGCATCGGTCAGGGCGATGGTGGTGACGCCGTTGGCGTCCGAGGTGATCACGTCGGCCTTGTAGGCCCATTCATTCTCCATCGAGAAGGTGGCGGCGTCGATGGTGATCGGGCCGTTGGCAAACGCGGGGGCGGCGGCGAGCGCGAATGCGAACAGCGCGGCGCGCGGTAGTAATGAAGTCATCAGATTCTTTCTTTTGGCGCTACATTGGAGGGGTGATAGATGGAATCATACTGGCAATCTTGCAAAATTGCTCATGTTTATTTTCACGACGCCGCAGCAACACCACCATGCCCAGCCCGGCCAACAGCATGGCGTAGTGGCCGGGCTCGGGCACGGCCATGGTATAGATCGTCAACTCAGGGTTGACGACCCGCAGGCTGGCAAAGGAATCGATGCCGGACGGATTCTCCAGCGTGACGCTCGGGTAGGCCGAGACCAGAACCATGCCTTGCAGCGACAGATTGAAATCGGTGGTCAGGGATAACTGTCCGCTGAACATCGTGATCGGAACTGCACCGTCGAGCATGTCGACGCGCAGGGTATGCTCGCCATACGACACGTCGTACGGGCGCGAGCCGGCGGTGAACTCGATATTGCCGGAGTTAAAAGCGAATCCGTCGCCGGGCGTACCGTCGGGATTGGACGCCACATTGAGTACGCCCATGAAAGTGCCGGAAAACGAAAATCCGGTCACCCGGTAGCCGGGATGGACGGTCACCTCGAACAGGTCGCCGTAGAAGTTGCCATCCTGGTAGCGCGAGGTGTTGGCGTCCAGGCTGGCGGCGGCGGAAGTGAGGCCGATCCGGGTCACGCCATCGACGTTCGAGAGCAGCATGTCGGGAGAATCGCCCCACTGGTTGACTATCGAAAAGGCGGCGGTATCAATACGCGTGGTGGCGTGGGCGGTGCCGACAGAGGCAAAAGCAAGCGCTGCCATAACAAGCAGCCGTGTCGTCATGTTCATCATCATCCTTCTGGGCACGGTGGGAAGCGGCCGGGTTGCGGCCGGGACGCGTCGTCTTGCCGAAAAATGAAGTGAATGAGCGTCAAGAACGACGAAGAAATACTACGTTGCTATTGCAAAAAATATATCACCCAAACAATGATTTTTTGCAAGCGTGGCGGCAAAACGTCAGCTTCGCGTCGTAACAATAAAATGGCCGTCCAGTCGGGCGAGCGGACGGCCTGCGGCAGCGCAGCGCGCCGTCGTTTACGGCAGGACCAGCTTAAGCACGCGGCCGTTGGCGCTGACGTACAGCGCGCCGGCGGCGTCGGTCGCGAGGCCGACCGGCTTGCCGGTCGCCAGGCCGGCTGGCTTTTCGAGCCCGGCGGCGCCAGTGAAGCGATCATCGCTGCCGTTCGGATCGGCGGCCACCGACAGCTTGCCGTCCGCCGCAATCTTGCCGATGGCGCCGGCGGGCCAGTTGCTCTGGCGGCCACTGAACGGTTCGGTCGAGAAGAACAGGTTGCCGCTGGTATCGACCGCGATGGCGGTGATGAACGCCTGGGTGTTGTCCATCAGCGTCACAGCGACACCGGCGGCATCGAGCGTGCGGATACCCCTGTCGTCGAGGACGTACAGCTTGCCATTCTTGCCGACCGCCAGGTCGGTGATGGTTGCGCTGGCGGAGTGCGGGCCCAGGTTTTCGAACACGGTCGTCACCGTGCCATCCGCAGCCACTTTACGCACGATGGCGCGCTTGAAGCAGGAACTGCACTCCGGCTCGCCGGGACGCGTGACTTCGCTCGCGACGTACAGATTGCCGGCAACGTCGCTGGCAATCGCGGTAAACACCGGCGGCGCGATGTTGGTCCCGGTCGGGTCGCCCGACGTGGGGCCCAGCTCGATGGTGCTGACCGCGCCGTCGGCGCCGATCTTGCGCACGAACGTCGACGGCGAACCGTCGGCGCCGTCAATGACATACCTGACACCGTTCGCGCCGGC
This sequence comes from Massilia scottii, assembly GCF_030846495.1. Lineage (NCBI taxonomy): Bacteria > Pseudomonadati > Pseudomonadota > Betaproteobacteria > Burkholderiales > Oxalobacteraceae > Massilia > Massilia scottii. The sequence continues at coordinate 185,371 of NZ_JAVCWM010000012.1, forward strand.
GGCGACATCGCGCAGGGTACGCAATGCCGGTGCGGGGGTGCCGCCAACGATGGCGGTGCTTACCACGCCGGCCGGCGTGATCTTGCGCACCGAGTTGACGCCGGTATCGACCAGCAGCAGGTTGCCGGCGCCATCGTTCGCAAGCGCTCCGGCGTTCAGAAAACGCGCCAGCTTGCCGACGCCGTCGACCTGGGCGCGGGTCGGTTCGACCGCGCCGCCGGCCAGCACGCGCGCGCCGATGCCTTCCACCTGCAGGGCCACAGCATCGCTGGTGCTGGTGCCGCCATCGTTACGCACGACAACGCTGAGCACGTCGCCGCTGTCGGCCAGGGTGGTCGCCTGGGTGGTATGGATGGCGCTGGTGGCGCCCGGGATCGCCACGCCGTTGCGCCACCATTGGTAAGCCAGCGTGCCGGTGCCGGCGGCCACTACCGAAAACGTGGCTGGCTGGCCGGCCTGCACTGCCTGCGTCCTGGGCTGGGTGGTAATACTTGCCGCCGCGATCGGCTGCGGCGCGATCACCGGATCGGGCTGCTTGACGGGCGTCGTGTTGTCGTTATCGCTGCCGCAGGCGGTAATTCCAGCGAGACAAATCAGGCCGCTGGCCAGGGCGCCGCCGCGGGTAAACCGGGATCGCAAGCTACTCATACTGGCATTCCTTCATTAAAGAAACATTGATAAAGAAGGAACATTACTCCAATTATAAGTTATGTGCTAGAAATATCCGACCCGGACGGGATACCGGGTCAGGGCGACCAGAACGGCGCTCAGGGAGGAGGCGCAGCCTCCAGGGTAGCTGGTCCCGGCGCTGTCGCGGTGTGCGCGACCGGGCCCGGCACCACCGTGTTCACCGGCGGATGCGCCGCCGGCACCGTCACCGCGATCCAGCCGGTCACCGGCAGCAGCGGCACCAGCAGCAAGGCCACGATGTTGATGATCTTGATGAGCGGATTGACGGCCGGGCCGGCGGTGTCCTTGTACGGGTCGCCCACGGTGTCGCCGGTGACGGCGGCCTTGTGCGCTTCCGAGCCCTTGCCGCCGAAATGGCCATCCTCGATGTATTTCTTGGCGTTGTCCCAGGCGCCGCCGCCGGTGGTCATGGAAATGGCCACGAACAGGCCGGTGACGATGGTCCCCATCAGCAGCCCGCCCAGCGCGGCCGGCCCGAGCAGCATGCCGACCACCACCGGCACCACCACCGGCAGCAAGGATGGCAGGATCATTTCGCGGATGGCCGAGGCGGTCAGCATGTCGACCGCCTTGTCGTACTCGGGCTTGCCGGTGCCGTCCATGATGCCCTTGATGTCGCGGAACTGGCGCCGCACCTCGACCACCACGGCGCCGGCGGCGCGCCCCACCGCTTCCATCGCCATGGCGCCGAACAGGTAGGGAATCAGGCCGCCGATGAACAGGCCCACGATCACCATCGGATTCGACAGGTCGAACGAGACATGCTTGCCGACCGATTCCAGGGCGTGGGTATAGTCGGCGAACAGCACCAGCGCGGCCAGCCCGGCCGAACCGATGGCGTAACCCTTGGTGACGGCCTTGGTGGTGTTGCCCACGGCATCCAACGGGTCGGTAATGGCGCGCACCGATTCGGGCATGCCCGACATTTCGGCGATGCCGCCGGCGTTATCGGTGATCGGCCCGTAGGCGTCGAGCGCGACGATGATGCCGGCCATCGACAGCATGGAGGTGGCGGCAATGGCGATGCCGTACAGCTGCGCCATCTGGTAGGACGCCAGAATGGCCGCGCACACGGCCAGCACCGGATACGCGGTCGACTTCATCGACACGCCCAGGCCGGCGATGATATTGGTGCCGTGGCCGGTGGTGGACGCTTCGGCGATATGCTTGACCGGCTTGAAGTCGGTGCCGGTGTAGTACTCGGTGATGTAGACCATCAGCCCGGTGAGGACGATGCCGACCAGCGCGCAGCCCATCATCTTCATGCGCATGGCGTCGTCGCCCCAGACCATCCAGGTGACGCCGGCAAAGCCGATCAGCGACAGGCCGGCGGCCCACCACAGGCCCGTGTACAGGGCCGACATGATCTTCTTGCCCGGCTTGGCCTTGACCAGCGAGCAGCCGACAATCGATCCGATGATCGACACCGCCCCCAGCAGCAGCGGATAGATCACCGCTTCGCCGCCCGGCGTGGCCATCATCAGCGCGCCCAGCAGCATGGTGGCGATCAGGGTGACGACATAGGTTTCGAACAGGTCGGCGGCCATGCCGGCGCAGTCGCCCACGTTGTCGCCCACGTTATCGGCGATCACGGCCGGGTTGCGCGGATCGTCCTCGGGAATGCCGGCTTCGACCTTGCCGACCAGATCGGCGCCGACGTCGGCGCCCTTGGTGAAGATGCCGCCGCCGAGACGGGCGAAAATGGAAATGAGCGAGGCGCCGAAGGCCAGGCCGATGAGCGGCTTGATGACGTCATGCTGGGTGGCGCTGCTGCCGGCGGCCTGGGCGGTGAGCATCCAGTAGAACAGGGTCACGCCGAGCAGGCCCAGGCCGACCACCAGCATGCCGGTGATGGCCCCGCCCTTGAAGGCGACGTCGAGCGCTTCATTCATGCCGCGCGTGGCGGCCTGGGCGGTGCGCACATTGGCGCGCACCGACACGTTCATGCCGATGAAGCCGCAGGCGCCCGAGAGCACCGCGCCGATCAGGAAACCGATCGCGGTATTCATGTCGAGCAGCACGCCGATGGCGATGAGCAGCACCAGGCCGACCATGCCGATGGTGCGGTACTGGCGCCCGAGGTAGGCGGCGGCGCCTTCCTGGATGGCCTGGGCGATGGCCTGCATGCGGGCGTTGCCCGGGTCCTGGCGCAGAATCCAGCTGCGCGTGACCAATCCATAAATCACGGCAATGACGCCGCACACAACTGCAAAGACAAGAAATTTTGCTGCCATATCGTCCCCTCGCTTTTTTATCAAGTAACACAACAACACATTTGAAAGACCGCTCCAACCACATGTGAAAGAGATGGGCCAACCTCACTGCGTACTGCAAAACTTTGAATCCAAAAAACCGGGAACGCCGGCCGCGCAGCGGCGGCCAGGGCAAGACTATCCATTCGTGCTGCGACTGCCGCAGGGCGCGGCCATCAAAAAAGCGGACCGAAGTCCGCTCTTGTGTTTTTCTTAGCTTTATTCCGACAGCGCCGCGAATGCCGCCTCGCGGATTTGATCCACAGGGCCGATGCCGGAGATGCGGCGGTATTTCGGTGCGCCGGGCAGGCCCGATTGCGCCCACTGGTTGTAGTAGCCCAGAAGCACTTCGGTCTGGTTGTGGTAGACCGACAGGCGCTGCTTGACGATGTCTTCCTTGTCGTCGTCGCGCTGGATCAGCGCTTCGCCGGTGATATCGTCCACGTTATCCACTTTTGGCGGATTGTTCGTGATGTGGTACACGCGGCCCGAACCCGGATGGGAACGGCGCCCGCTCATGCGCTCGACGATGAATTCGTCGGGCACGTTAATTTCGAGTACATAATCGACGTCGATGCCCGCTTCTTTCATGGCGTCGGCCTGCGCGATGGTGCGCGGGAAGCCGTCGAACAGATAACCGTTCTGGCAGTCCGATTCCTTGAGGCGATTCTTGACCAGGCCGATCATGATGTCATCGGACACCAAACCGCCTGCATCCATCACTTTTTTAGCCGCCAGGCCCAGCTCGGTGCCGGCCTTGATCGCCGCACGCAGCATGTCGCCGGTGGAAATTTGCGGAATATTATATTTTTCCTTGATGAAGTTAGCTTGGGTGCCTTTGCCGGCTCCAGGAGCTCCTAACAGAATCAGACGCATGAAAATTCCTAAAACAGATTTTAAAATTGGAGGCGATGCATACTTGACTACCTTGGTACGAAACTTACCACAAAAGTCACGGAGAACGCCAATCCGAGGGCGTATTCGCCATTTTTTTGCTTGATCTGGCGCAAGCTATGCGTCGGTTACTGATGAGAACCGCACACGTGCTGCGCTGGAGCAAAGCTAATTCGGGTAATGCAGGCGCACCCGTTCAAGATCATCGGGGGTATCGACGCCGGCCGCCGGCGCGCTGCCGGTCACGTGCACGGCGATCGGATAGCCATGCCACAGCACGCGCAACTGCTCCAGCGCTTCGACCGCTTCGAGCGGCGCCGGCTCCAGCGTGGGATAGGTTTGCAGGAAGGCGTTGGTGTACGCGTACAGGCCGATATGGCGCAGCGCGGCATACGCCGCCGGCAGCTGCCCGCGCGATTGCGCGAAGCCGTCGCGGTGCCAGGGAATGGTGGCGCGCGAAAAATACAGGGCGCGCCCGGCCTTGTCGAGCACCACCTTGACCACGTTCGGATTGAAGGCGTCGGCGGCGTCGTGCAGCGGATGGGCGCAGGTGGCCATCGGCACGTCCACGCCAACGCGGGCCGCGGTGGCGGCCAGCAGCGCCGGGTCGATCAGCGGCTCGTCGCCCTGCAGGTTGACCACCACGGCGTCGGGCGCCAGGTTCAGCGCGCGCGCCACTTCGGCGATGCGGTCGGTGCCGGACGGATGGTCGGCGCGCGTCATGCACACTTGCACCCCGTGTTCGCGGCAGGCGGCGGCGATGGTTTCATGGTCGGTGGCGACGATGATGCGCGCGGCGCCCGAGGCCCCCGCGCGTTCGGCCACGCGCACCACCATCGGTTTGCCGCCCAGGTCGGCCAGCGGCTTGTTCGGCAGCCGGGTCGAGGCCAGGCGGGCCGGAATGATGACGATGAAACCCATCGCCTACAGCGCTTCGATCTTGCGCGCCTGGTCGGCCCACATGATGGGAATGCCGTCGCGGATCGGAAACGCCAGGCGGTCGCCGCGGCAGATCAGTTCCTGGGCCTTTTTGTCCAGTTCGAGCGGACCCTTGCATACAGGGCAGACCAGGATATCAAGCAGTCGAGCATCCACGACATTTCTCCACAATTTGTTCGGCCAGCGCGGCATCAAGCTGCGCCGTCACCGGTACGACCCACAGTCTCGGGTCGTTTTTGAGATTTTCAATTTGCGCACATTTTACTGCATCCTTCTCGGTGATCAGGATGCAGTCCGCTTCGATGGCGGCAAATGGCTGGTCGAGGAAATCGTGATGGTCCGGCAGCGCCAGTTCCGCGAACGCCAGGCCGGCGCCGCGCAGCAGGGTAAAGAAGCGCTGCGGATTGCCGATGCCGCAGGCGGCAACGATGCGCTGGCCGCGCAGGCTGGCCAGCGCCACACGCTCGCCAGGGCGCGCCAAGGGCTCGGCGAACTCGCCGGCCAGCTGCATGCGGAACGGAATGCCGCCGACCGCCTGGCGCAAGGCCGGCGTCAATTCGGGCGCATTGACGATGGTGAAGTCGCGCCGGCGCGATGGCGCCTCGCGCAAGGGTCCGGCCGGCAGCAGCCAGCCATTGCCGGTGCCGCGTCCGTCGAACAGCATGATTTCGATATCGCGCCGCAGGGCGTAGTGCTGCAGGCCGTCGTCGGTAAGGATCACATCGACGCCGGGATGGGCGGCCAGCAAGGCGCGTCCGGCGGCGCCCCGGTCGCGCCCCACCACCACCGGGCAGCCGGTGCGGCGCGCGATCAGGAGCGGCTCGTCGCCGACATCGCGCGCGCGCGATTCAAGCGTGACCGCGCGCGGCGCGCCATGCGACGCGCTAGGCGACGCGCTATCACCACCGCCATGGCCGCGCGAGATGATGCCGGGCGTGAAGCCGGCGGCGCGCAAGGCGTCGGCCAGCCAGATCGTCAGCGGGGTCTTGCCGGTGCCGCCGATAAAAATATTACCGACCACGATGACCGGCACCGGCAGCCGGGTCGAGCCCAGCAAGCCAAAACGAAACAGCAGCGCGCGCACGCCGGCAACCAGGCGAAACAGCAGGGAGAGCGGCCACAGCGCGCAAGCGAGCGCGCCGCGCCGCTGCCAGGCACGCTGAAGCGTCGTTTCGAGGGAAGATGAGGATGAGGAAGTGGAAGACATGAGGCGGCAGGCGAATCGCTTCGCCTGCGCTTGTTACTTCTTCTCGCCGGTCTGGGCGGCGAAGGTCAGCTTGTCGTAGCCTGCCATGCGCGCCGCTTCCAGCACGTTGATGACCATCTGGTGCATCGCGAACTGGTCGGCGTTGACGACCACGACCGGGCCCTTTTCGCCGGTTGGCGCCGGCTGGCCGTTATTGCCGGTACGGGCTGCGGTTTTCAGATCTTCCGCCAGGCCAGCCACGTTGCTGAACGAGACCGGCTCGTTGTTGATCGTGTAGTTACCCTTGGCGTCGACCGTGACGTTCAGTTCGAACGGCTTTTCGAGCGCCTTTTCGGCGTCGGCCGTCGGCAGGGTAATTTTCAACTCGGTAAACTTGCTGTAGGTGGTCGTGACCATCAGGAAAATCAGCACCACCAGCAGCACGTCGATGAAGGGGATCAGATTGATCTCCGGATCTTCACGTTTCTGGCCGCGGCGAAAGTTCATCATTTGCGGGCACCGTGCACGACGTCGACGAACTTAACTGCCTGCAATTCCATGTCGATGATGAAGCTGTCGACCAAGGCGCGGAAGTGGCGGTAGGCAATCATGGCCGGCATGGCGATGGCGATACCGAAGGCGGTGTTGTAGAGCGCTACCGAAATACCGTGGGCCAGCTGGGCCGGATTGACCCCGGTCGCGTTGCTGGAGCCAAAAATCTCGATCATGCCGATCACCGTGCCGAACAGGCCCATCAGCGGGGCGAGCGAGGCGATGGTGCCGATCGTGGTCAGGAAGCGTTCGAGCACATGGGCCACGCCGCGCCCCGCTTCTTCGATCGATTCCTTCATCACGTCGCGCGGGGCGTCGACGTTGCGCAGGGCAGCGGCGAGCACGGCGCCGAGCGGCGAATTCTTTTCCAGCGACTCGACCACATCCTTGGTGATCTTACCGTTGTGATACACGCGCACCACTTCATCGAGCAACTGCGGTGGCAGGATCTTGGCGCGGCGCAGATAAATGATGCGCTCGACGATCAAGGCTAATGCGACGAGAGAGGAGATCAGCAACGGCCAGACTGGCCAACCTGCAGCTTGAAGAATAGGCAGCAAAACAAACTCCTGAGTGAATGGTAATTCTTGATAAGAACGAACCCCGGCAATGTAACGTGTTGCCCGTCACTCGGCAAGTCCACTTCTGCACACCTTCTGTGGATAAGATTGTGCGCAAGCGGCCCCAGGCGTCTCGATGTGCTTGATTTTAAAGGAAAAGTTTGCCATGCGTAAAAACAAGGCATGTCAAAAATTAAAAATTCCGTCGATGTTCTGAACAAAAACTGTGGATAAGATTGTTAGCAATACCGGGGGTGGGCAGTCAAGTCCCTGATTAAAAAGGGAAAATGATTTAAGCGCAAAAATAAGGCAGGCCGGGGGCGCCAATCTTCTGCACATCTTTTGTGGATAAGATTGTGCGCAATGACGCGGAAGTCCTTCCAAGTCATTGATTACATTAATTAATACGGTCGTGCACAAATATGCGGCAAACAGGGATAACTTGCTGTCCGGGCGCCCAAAATGCCGTCATGGGCGCCCATTTCTGGCGTTTTACCCGGCAGTGGACAAGTACGCGCGTTCTGCACACCTTTTGTGGACAAGATTGTGCGCAAGCCAGTCAACACTGTCTCAAGCCATTGATTTTGAAGGAATAATTACCAGTGCTCAAATGAATGGCAGAGGTGGCGCGGCGGCCGGGCGGTGGATAAGGCCTGCACTTCTGCACAGCTTCTGTGGACAAGATTGTGTGCAAGGCGCTCCGAAATGACGTAAGCGCTTGATTACAAAGAGATAGCACCCCGGTGCGCAAGCGGCAGGCAGTTCATTGTGTGTACGTACAGAAAAACTTCTACACAATTTCTGTGGATAACTTTGTGAGCAACTCCCGCCCGGACCGCCAAAGTGCTTGATTTAGAAGGGATTTCAGTCATTGCGAGGTAAAGCAGCACCTCAGCTTTTTCGTTTAAAATCATCGACTTAGAAAAAAGTCTTGTTGTTTTACGCGATATGTGACATAAGCATGACCGCTTCAACATTTTGTGGACAGTTATTCCGGAACTCATCCCATGCAAACCGATTTCGACCAAGATCCCCTGCCCGCCGCGTCGCCAGGCGGGCCGCCGGTACTGACCGTCACCGCGCTCAATGCCCAGGTGGCGCGCCTGCTGGAGCGCTCCTTTCCGCTGACCTGGATCAGCGGTGAAATATCGAACTTCACGCGCGCCAGTTCGGGCCACTGGTATTTCACGCTCAAGGACGACGCGGCCCAGGTGCGCGCCGTGATGTTCCGCGGCCGCGCCCAGTACGCCGGCTTCATTCCGCGCGAGGGCGACAAGGTCGAGGTACGCGCCCTGGTGACCCTGTACGGCGCGCGCGGCGATTACCAGATCAACGTCGAGGCGATCCGCCGCGCCGGCGTGGGGGCGCTGTACGAAGCCTTCCTGCGCCTGAAGGACAAGCTGGGCGCGCAGGGCCTGTTCGACCAGGAGCGCAAGCGTCCCCTGCCCCTGTTTACGCGCAGCATCGGCATCGTCACCAGCCCGCAGGCGGCGGCGCTGCGCGACATCCTCAGCGCGCTCAAGCGGCGCGCGCCGCACGTGCGCATCGTGCTCTACCCTGCCCCGGTGCAGGGCCAGGGCGCGGCCGAACGGATTGCCGGCGCCATTCAAACGGCCTCGCGCCGGGCGGAAGTGGACGTGCTGCTGGTGTGCCGCGGCGGCGGCTCGATCGAAGACTTGTGGAGCTTTAACGAAGAAGTGCTTGCCCATGCGATCGCCAACTGCGCCATGCCGGTCATTTCCGGGGTCGGCCACGAGACCGATTTCACCATCGCCGATTTTGCCGCCGACCTGCGCGCGGCCACCCCCACCGCCGCCGCCGAACTGGCCGCCACCCCGCATGCGGACTGGATCGCCTCGCTGTCGGCCGATTGCGGCGACCTGCGGCGCGCGATGCGCCACACCCTCAACGATGCGCACCAGAGCCTGGACAACTGGCAGCGCCGGCTGCTCAGTCCATCGGCGCGCATCGGCCACCAGCGCCTGGAACTGGTGGCGCTGTCGACCGCGATGACGCACGCCATGCGCGCGCCGCTGCAGCGCCAGGGCTATTCTCTGGCGCAATTGCGCGCGCGCTGGGCCAGCCACCGGCCGGACGTGCGCGCCCTGCGCAGCGAGCTCGCCTCGCAGCAGCGCCGCTGCACCGGCAGCCTGGCCAGCCAGCTGGCACAGAAGCGCGATGCGCTCGGCGCGCTGGCGGCTCAGCTCGAACTGCTCAATCCCCAGCGCACCCTCGAACGCGGCTACGCCATCGTGCGCGACGCCAAGGGGACGGTGTTACGCTCGCCCTTGCAGATCAAGCCGAACGAGGTGCTCACGGTGCGCCTGGCCGAGGGCAGCGCCGAGGTGGGCGTAGCGAGCGTCCAGGCCCGGCTCGAGTAGCGCCGGCTGGTCCGCAGGCAAGCGTGCTTTCCGGCGCGAAGCAAATAAGCAACGAACGGCCATCCGAATTACAATAAGCACCGGTTCAGAATCATTGACGCTTTTCCAAACAAAAAGGACACAACATGGAACACACACTGCCGCCTCTGCCGTATGAAATGGACGCCCTGGCTCCCCACATTTCGAAAGAAACGCTGGAATACCACTACGGCAAGCATCACCAGACCTATGTGACCAACCTGAACAACCTGATCAAGGGCACCGAGTTCGAGAACCTGTCGCTCGAAGAGATCATCAAGAAATCCTCCGGCGGCGTGTTCAACAACGCAGCCCAGGTGTGGAACCACACCTTCTACTGGAACGGCATGAAGCCGAACGGCGGCGGCGCGCCAAGCGGCAAGGTCGCCGACGCGATCAACGCCAAGTGGGGCTCGTTCGACAAATTCAAGGAAGAATTCACCAAGTCGTGCCTCGGCAACTTCGGTTCCGGCTGGACCTGGCTGGTGCAAAAAGCCGACGGCGGCGTTGACATCGTCAACACCTCGAACGCCGGCTGCCCGCTGACCACCGGCGACCAGCCACTGCTGACCTGCGACGTCTGGGAGCACGCTTACTACATCGACTACCGCAACGCACGCGCCAAGTATGTCGAAACCTTCTGGGGCCTCGTCAACTGGGACTTCGTCGCGCAAAACGCGGCCTGATCGACCGGTTCATGTTCCGCTCCGCGCGGAACGGAATCGATCCGGATACAGCCCGCCTCAGCGCGGGCTGTTCTTTTTTGTGGCCGTTCCTCCATCAACTGCCCCCAGCTTTGATCTGCCTCAATCGCAGCCTCACCTTCACCAAACCCGCCGCCTCATTCGCAATCAAACAGACACGTTCGCTCTTCGCTGCAAGACGATGTCCACCGATTCCGATTCCGCTTTGATCACGGCCATTGCGTCGGCCGCCGAACCACTGAACGGCGCCTCAGGCGACTACGATTCCCTGTTGACCCTGATCGGCGACGCACGCTTCGTCCTGCTTGGCGAAGCGAGCCATGGCACGCACGAGTTTTATCACGAGCGCACGCGCATCACACAGCGCCTGATTGCCGAAAAGGGCTTCAACGCCGTCGCTGTCGAGGCCGACTGGCCCGATGCCTACCGGGTCAACCGCCATGTGCGCGGGCTGGACGACGACGCCGATAGCGAGCAGGCGCTGGCCGGGTTCAAGCGTTTCCCGAGCTGGATGTGGCGCAATACCGACGTTGTCGCTTTCGTCGACTGGCTGCGCGCCTTCAACCGGGCCTTGCCATCGCCTGCGGACGCGGCCGGTTTCTATGGCCTCGATCTCTACAGCCTGTTCACGTCCATCGGTGAAATCCTGCAGTACCTCGACAAGGTCGATCCCGCTGCGGCGCAGCGCGCGCGGCGCCGCTATGCGTGCTTCGACCACTTCGAGGCCAACAGCCAGCGCTACGGCTATGCGGCCGGTTTCGGCCTGTCGCCCTCCTGCGAAGACGCGGTCGTCGCCCAGTTGCAAGAACTGCAAAAGCACGCCGCCGATGACGTGCGCCACGATGGCGTCGAAGCGAGCGACGCACTGTTCCATGCGCGCCAAAACGCCCGCCTGGTGATGAACGCCGAAGAGTATTACCGCAGCATGTTTCACGGCCGGGTGTCGTCCTGGAACCTGCGCGACCGGCATATGATGGAAACGCTCGATGCGCTGGCGCAGCATCTTGCCGACACCCGGGGCAAGCCGGCCAAGATCGTCGTGTGGGAGCACAATTCGCATATCGGCGACGCGCGCGCCACCGAGGTGGGCAGGCAGGGAGAATGGACGGTCGGCCAGCTGGCGCGCCAACGCTATGGAGATGAAACCAGGCTGATCGGCTTTACCACCTGCCACGGAACGGTCACCGCCGCGTCCGACTGGGATGGCCGGGCCGAACGCAAGCGCGTACGCCCCGCGCTGGCCGGCAGCTATGAAGATGCGTTTCACCGGAGCGGCATCGGGCGCTTCATGCTGCCTTTCAAGGTACACAATGCGGCCACCAGGGCGCTGGGCAAGCCCCGGCTCGAACGCGCCATCGGCGTGATCTACCTGCCTCACGCCGAGCGCCAGAGCCACTATTTTTACGCCAGCCTGCCGCGCCAATTCGATGCGGTGCTGCATATCGATGAAACGCGGGCGGTCCAGCCGCTCGAATGGACCAGCCACTGGGAAACGGGGGAAGCACCCGGGACGTTCCCGGTCGGCGTCTAGCCGGCCAGCCAGCCGCCATTGAGGCGCGCGGCCGTCCCCGCGCAATGGCGGCGGCGGCCGCGTTGGCCACGCCCGGATTTTGATGAAGTTGCTCATCGCCAGCACCGAGAGGCCATTCCATCTTTTGCCGCCCCCGCGGTGCTGGCGGTAAAATTTGTCCAGCCTGCCTCCAGCCAGGCCGCCCGCCGACCATCATAAGGATACTCCCATGCAGGCTCCCGACTTGCGCCTCATCGAAGAACAGTTGTTCGCTCTGTCGATGGAATCGATCCGGCTGTTCGCCGAGGCCCACCAGGACGAGAGCTTCTATGGCTTCGGCATCGACTGCGACGCCGAAATGGGCATGTTCCTGCTGTGCTTTAACAGCGAAGCCGCGTTTGCCGCCACCGCCAGGGAATATGTCGATCGGTTCAATGACGACGCCGCCCGCCTGGCGCAACTGAGAACCAATTTCGGCGACTGGAAATACCAGGGTTTCAACCAGGACCAGCCGCACTGGGACCCCGGCTGGGGCGCGTTCCAGGAAGCGATCGAAGCTTATCTGACCGATGACGCAATAGACGCGGAACCGGCCAATCTGTATATCGAGCAATTGATGCGCTGCGCGTGCCGCGTCTTGGTGCGTATCGAGCGCTCGGGCATCCTGGCACGCACCAACATGGACCCCGGATTCACCACCTCGGTGATGGATCACGATCAAGATCACCAAGAAGCAACAGTTCGATTAAATACCATACGCGCGGAACCTTAACAGCTGATTGCAGTTGGGATACAAATCGATGATTTCGTTCGTCGATATCCGATTTTATCCACCTTATATGCGCTATTTTCCTGCAAAATGCCTAATTTAAGCCATGTTTATCAGTGTTGCTTTTCATGCACACAAATATCCACAGATCAGTCATAATGTTCGGCAATACGGCGGATTTAACCCTTCCGGATGACCTGGCGTACCCACGCTGTTGATAGGAAAGTGACTTGAGAAGAATGGACGGTGACATGAATTCCCCACACAAAGCCTGCTTGTTGCGGACGCGTCGTTTAACCCCGGGTATTTCCGCACTGTCTGGACGTCACATGGCCACACTGTTCTTTCCGGCGGCATTGCTGCTGGGCGGCGCGGCGCAGGCGCAAACCGTCAATGCGGCCACCGCCGCCGTCTTCTCCAAACCTGCCCTGCTCGGCGTGCAGCTGTCGATGAAGGCCGGCGCCAAACAGGGCAAGGTCACGGCCGAGCAGTTGGCATGCGTGCAAGCGCTCGACCCCGCCAGTTTCGACGAGGTCTACAAGCAATTGCTGCTCGCGAATCTCGACAGCAAGGAATTGGCGCGCACCCAATCCTTCCTGGCCAAATCGGTCGGCAGGAAATTCGCCAAGCACGGTTACCTGGGCGTGTTCGCGGCGGCCGGCGAGCCGCTGCCGGAAGCGCTGCCGCGCTTTACCGAGGACGAGATGGTCGATTTCGAGCAGTTCCGCACCAGCACGGCGGGCGAAAAACTGGTGACCAACCGCATCCTCGAAGCACCCGCCGCCCGCACCATCCTCAACGAGCGCATCGAAAAAGTGCTGGAAGTCTGTATTCCCCAGCAGTAAGGTAGCCAGAATGTCATGAAAGTGTAGCAAATTGTCCGCGCTGGTCTGCAACTGGCTTTTTTCGTAGTAGCTCTTATACAATGGGCGGCTAGGAGAAAACTCATGTTTCGTGTAATGCTGGTGGAGGACGATGCGCGCCTGGCGCAACTGGTCACGGAGTACCTGAGCGGATACGAGTTCACGGTCGACCTGGTCACGCGCGGCGACGCCGCGCTCGACCGCTTCAAGGCGCTCACCCCGGATGTGGTCATTCTCGACCTGATGCTGCCCGGCCTGGACGGCATGGTGGTGTGCCGCCAGATCCGCGAGCTGAGCGAAACCCCCATCCTGATCCTGACCGCGCGCGAAGATTCCTACGACGAAGTGTCGGTCCTGGAACAGGGTGCGGACGATTTCGTCAACAAGCCGGTGCAGCCGCGCGTGCTGCTGGCGCGCCTGCGCGCCCTGCTGCGGCGCGCCCAGGGCAAACCGGGCAGCGACCCGGCGGCGCTCGAATTCGGCGCCCTGTCGATCATCGCCAGCGACCGCATCGTCACTTGGCGCGGCGAGCAGTGCCTGCTCAGCAATACCGAATACAAGCTGCTGCTGGTGCTGGCCGAATCGGCCGGACGGGTGCTCTCGCGCGATGCATTACTGAAAAAAATGCGCGGCATCGAGTTCGACGGGCTGGACCGCAGCATCGACAACTGCATCTCCAAGCTGCGGCGCAAGTTCGACGACGTCGATTCCGAAAAGATCAAGACCGTGTGGGGCGAAGGCTATCTGTTTTCGCCCTCGGCCTGGGCTTGATGGGCAAGGGGATGCCGCCAGCGCGTCCCGCCTTTTCCGGCTAGCGGTAGTACGATAGCTGTTCCACGAACTCGACCGGCTCATCCGAGCGCTCCAGCGCCACCGCCGCCCAGGCATTGGTGATCGCCGCCGGTGCCGGGCCCATGCTGTAACGTCCCATCGTTTTTTCGACCGTGCTCACGCGCAGCTTGCCGCCGATGCGCTCGACATCGCTGACCGCCAGCTTGTACGCTTCCACCGGCCGGTCGCCGGTCGTGGCGAACAACACCATGTGCTTGCCGAAGTCCACGTCCGGTGGCGGCGTTACGCCATCATGCCGTTTCCACAAGGCGGCCCAGCCCTGCGCATCCTTGATCACCAGCTGCGTGCGCTCGTGCATCTGCGATTTGCGGTAGCCATCGATCGGCTTGAACGCCACCCGGAGCGGCGCGACTTTTTCAAACGTCACGCTGGCGTAGCTGCGGTCGACCATTACCATCTGCATCGGCGTGCTGACGGTCAGCACGCAGGCGGAACCGGGCGGGGCGCTGCGCTGTTCGTACTCGGCGACCAGCTTGCCGGCGCTGACCCGCACCGCGCGGATGCCGAATTCGCCGCAGGCGCTGCTGCTGCCGCCGAACACGGCGATGGCCATCTCGTTTTCGAAGTGCACCACCGGCCGCGCGGCCGGGCTGGCGCTGCCGCCGGTGTGCTCGGCCCACACGGCGGCCAGGGTGGCCGCGTCGCGGATGACAAGGTGACGCGGCGTCTTGATGGCCGAGGCGTTGTCCTGCGCCAGCGGGGTCAATGCCAGCCGGCTGCCCTCCTTGGGCAAGAAAAAGATCTCTTCTGTTTTGATCCCCGCAGGAAGTAACTCCGGACTCGTCTGCATCCCCGACAGTGTATTGAACAGGCCGGAATGCTTGGGATCGGCACAACTTTCCTTGCCGCCAAGCCGTCCATAATAGCTGGTGCACAGCATGATGTCGGGCGTCGCGCCGAACAGCACCTCGTGCTCGGGATTGGCATCACAACTGCCGTTCTGGCCCGCAAAAACGTATTTTTGGCCGACCACGAACAGGCGATTGTAGTACTGGCCGCAGGTACTTTCACGGGCACGCTGCACGAATGGCGTGATGAAGACGCCCGAGGCACTGGGGTCCGGCTCGGCGACGCCAGGGACCGTGACGGACGCCGGCTCGGGCGTCGGGTCCGGGGTAGGATCAGGCGTTGGCGTTGGCGTTGGCGTTGGCGTCGGCGTCGGCGTCGGCGTCGGCGTTGGCGTTGGGGTTGGGGTCGGGGTTGGCGTTGGGGCCACCGGGTCGGCCGCGTTGACCGGGACCGGATCGCTGCCGCCCCCGCAAGCCGTCAGCAGCAGCGCGCCGGCCAGAGGAATGGCGAGGTACAGGCTAGTTCTTTGGGTCATCGGAATCTTTCGGCAATGCCGGGCGCGCTGACAAACTGCACCGGCGAAATATTGTTTGGATTTAAATATTGTCTAAATTTATATTAACCGTTCCGCCGCCTGGCGTCCATGCCATGCGGCTGCGACGGCAGCACCGGAGGCGGCAGCGCCAACGCGGCGCTTGACTTTGAACGGCAACGGCACAATAGTTGATGCGCAATGCCGGCGCGCCCACGATACCGTCGTGCGGCGTTCGCCCCCACTCCGGATGACTTAGGGCAGCCATGAAAATCCTTGTTTACGCGATAAGCCTGATGTGCGCCGTCTGGTTGACGGACGCGCGCTCCGAAACGTTCAAGGTCGGCTTCTACAATTATCCCCCCATGATGATCGAGAGCGGGCAAACGGGCATTTACCAGGAACTCCTGGACGAACTGGGGCAGATTACCGGCCATCGCTTTCAGGTGGAGTACTTTCCCTACGCACGGCTCGCCAAACGGTTCGACCTGGGGCAGGTCGACCTCGAACCCGGCGTGTTCCCCGGCTGGGTAAAGCAGCAAAAAGTCCCCGGCGTCTTTTCAGTGCCGTTTGGCAAGGTGATCGACATACTCGTGTTTGCCCCGGGCAAACATTTCAAAGTGAATACGCCGCACGATTTGACTGGCAGAACCCTGGGATTTGTACGGGGTTACAGCTATCCGGAGTTGCGCGAACTGTTTGACAGCGGTGCCGTGCATCGGTCCGACGCCGTGAATGAGAAGCAGCTCATGGCCATGCTCGCCGCCGGGCGGATGGACCAGATCCTGATCAACAAGGCGGTCGCGCAATACAGCATGCTCCAGGCGCCCAAGTACAGCGAGTTCGTCCTCGGCGACATCCTGGGTTCGTATGATGTCTCGATACGCGTCCATCCCAGCAAGAAAGCCTTGCTGCCGAAACTGGACGAAGCCATCCTCATCATGAAACGCTCGGGGGCCATCGCCAGAATCTACGGCAAATACGGCGTGAGTCTCTGAATCGCGCCGCCGTGGCGGTTGCCGCCGCCCGCATATCGACCGACCTGCCAGGGGGACCGAACACCGGCCCGCGCCTTGCCTATTCCAGCAGCGGCGCGATCGCCAGCGGCGCGCTCTGCGTCACCAGCTGGCCCTTGTCGGCATGCTCGCCGAAGCGGTAATTGACGACCCGGAAGCCATCGTTGTTATCCTCGCCGAAGCTGGCCCCGTCGGCCACCGACAGCAGGGCCACGTCGCCGCTGCCGTTACGCAGCCTGACCACCGGGTCCGCCCCCTTGCGCAGGTAGCTCAGGCGCACGCCGCTGCAGCGGCGCGTGCGCGCCGAGGAATCCACATGGCGCAGGTAGGTGAGCGCTTGCTCGCAGGCGGCACGCAGGTCGCTCGTTTCGTACACGCCGTCGGAACGCACCACGATCGATACGCGCGGGCGGAACACGTACTGGGCGGCGTTGCGAGTGAGCATCAGCGTGGCGTTGTCGTCATACGCCGCCTTGAGCAGCGGAAAGACGGTACGGCCGGTCGGATCGAGCGGCAGGTTCAGGCTGCTGGCCTTGCTAAGCAAGCTCAACTGCAAGCCATCGGTCAGCACGCCCTTCTCTTTCAACATGACCTGGAAATGATTCTGCAAGAAATTCTTGGGCCTGCCGTATTTTTCAAACACCACCATCGCGCGGTAGGCATCGCGATAACTGAGCCATTCGCCGCCGGCTTCATTGGCCGTCGTGCCGCCTGCCGTAAACAGCAAGGCAAGCATGGCGGAAACGTGGCGGACAAATGACATGATCAGAATCGGTAAGCGAGTCCGGTGGACACGGTGAAATTAGTGGGGCGCTCGACCAGCGGGCTGCGCCGCGCATCGCCCTGCAGGCGCGCGGCGCGCACCGCGCTGCCGAGCATCCAGGATGGCGACAGCGCCCAGTTCCAGCGCGCGGCCACGGTCACATCCTTGAGGCCGCCTCCGGGCGCATATGCGTCATTGCCGCTGCGCAGGCTTTCAGCCTCGGTCACGCCGAAATAGCTGCGGTTGTAGCTGCCGTTGACCAGCGTCAGGTCGGCCGACAGCGACACGCTGTGGTGGGGCGAGATGGCCCGCGCCACGTGCTGCATGCCCACGGTCCAGGTGGCGCCATGGCGGTCGCGTCCCGATCCTGCCAGCAAGTTATTGGTAATGCGCAAGGATGGCGTCAGATAATAATGGAAAAACGCCCCGCCCTGCAGGCGCGCACCAATCGCGTCGGTGCCGCTGAGACGATTGGCGCCACGCTTGTGCGCGGACGGCTCTGCGGGCGGCACCGCGGATGGCCGTATCGGCCCGGTCTTCGGATCGGTCGTGCTCAGCGGCGGCACCGACTCGCCCACGAAGCCGGCCATGGGCGCTCCGACCCACTCGCTGTCGCTGCCGGATTGGCTGCGGCGCGGCTGCAGCGCGATCAGGGGGCCATATTCGAGCACCGGATTGGCCGACAGGTGCATCCCTGCGCTCATGCCCGAGATAAACACGCCATTGCTCCATTCGACCTGCAGGAGCGGCAAGGCTGTCACGCGCCGCTCCGCCGCGCCCTGGTAGCGCGGGGCCGAGACGGCGCCCAGCCCGACATACATGTCGCGGCTGCCGTCCGGCATCGGATTGGTGGCAGGGGTCTGGGCCCAGGCGGCAGGCCAAACGCCGGCCAGGACAAGGGCAAAAAGGGTTCTCATGAATATCGCCGAAAAGATGATCAGCCGCCATTTTACGGCCTGCCGCCAACATCGCCGAAATCGCTGAGTTTTCGTCAAGACCGCACGCGCCTCGACTGCACGCTGCGGCGTCCCACGATACGCGGATGGCGGGCGCCTTCATGCGGCCGACTGCATCGCCATCATGCTGTTGCTACGAATAAAAAAAGCCCGCGACACCGGAGAGCATCGAGGGCGAACGGAAAACCCGATGCGCATAGCTTAGGCGCTTCACGCGTTCCTTTCCGCCTCGAAATGTCTGGCAATTGTCGTAAATGTGTATTCGACATCACCGAACTGTTGAGCACGCTATTCGATCAGCGGCGCGATGGCCAGCGGCGCACTGCTGGTGATGAGCTGGCGCGGCTCGCCGCCATGACTGAAGCGATAATTGACGATGCGAAATCCAGCCGGGCCATCGTCGGGAAACGCGCGGCCCTCGGTCAGCGGCAGCGTCACCGCGTCGGCCGCGCCGCTGCGCACCCGCACCGGGGGCGTGGTGAGCGCGTTCGGGTAGACGAAGCGCACGCCCACGCAGGCGCGCGTCTGCGCACTGGCATCGGTGTAGCGCAGGTAGTCCAGCGCCTGGGCGCAGGCGGCGCGCAGCTCGGCGCTGTCGTACAGGCCGTTGGCGCGCGGCACGATCGACACGCGCGCGCGAAAACCGACCGGCCCGCTACTGCCGCTCACCAGCAAGGGCGCATTCTCGTTGTAGGCCGCCGTGCTGAGCGGAAATACCGTGCGCCCGGTGGGATCGAGCGCGAGGTACTGGTCGCCGTCGCGGGTGTGCAAGATCAGCCGCAGGTCCGGCGCCACGGCGCCCTGCTGCGCCGTTATCAGCTGCAACTGGTTTTGCAGATAGCTCTTGGGTCCGCCATATTTCTGGAACGCCACCATGGCGCGGTAAGCATCGCGATAGCTGAGCCATTCCGACGCGGGCGCGTGCGCCGTGCTGGCGCCTGCCGAAAACAGCAGCGCGAGCAAGAGAGCGAGACGGCGTGGGGCGTTCATCATCAGAACCGGTAAGCGAGCGCGGTGGATACGACAAAGCCGTTGGGACGCTCCACCAACGGACTCTTTTGCGCAGCGCCCAGCACGCGGGTCGCTTGCACGTTATTAATCAATAGCCACGAGGGCGACAGGGCCCAGTGCCAGCGCAGGCCCGCGCTCGCGCCGTTCAGGCCGCCGCCGGGCGCATACGCCGGGTTGCCGCTGCGCAGGGATTCAGCCGGGCTGACGCCGAAAAAGCTCGTGTTGTGGTGGCGGTTGACCACGCTCACGCCCGCCGACAGCGAGACGCTGTGATGCGGCGAAAACTGCTGCGCCACATGCTGGATGCCGAGGTTCCACAGCACGCCGTTGGCGTCCCGGCCTCCACCGTACAGCACGCTGTTGGTCAGGCGCAGGCTGGGGCTGAGGTAGACGTTGACGAAGCCGCCCGCCTGCAGGCGCGCACCAACCACATCCATGCCGGACAGGCGATTCGGGCCGACGCTGCGCGCGACCTTGTCGGGCTGGCCCGGGGTGATTGGCTGGGTCGGGATGGTGGGCTCGGGCGGGGTGTCGCCGATGGGCGCCAGCGGCGAACCGCCGTTGGTCATGGAGTTCAGCGAGGCGCCGCCGAGCGCGACCCCATTGCCCGATTCGCTGCGCCGTGCCTGGACCGACAACAGCGGCCCGAATTCGAGCGATGGCTGGTCCGACAGGTGCACGCCGGCATTCATCCCGGAAATGAACACGCCATTGCTCCACTCGCCCTGCAGCACCGGCACCGCCATGCGGCGCGGGCGGCGCGCGCCTTCGTACGCGGGCGACGACACGAAGCCGAGCCCGACATACATGTCGCGGCTGCCGTCCGGCATCGGATTGACGGACGGAGTGCGGGCGGTGGCACTGGCGCACGCCGCGCCCAGCACAAAGGTCAACAGTATTTTCATACATCAGGGTCCGGGCCCGGCGGCGCATGCGCGCCACCAGGGAAGCGGAAAACTGCCTTATCGTTGCCGCGATTGGGTCGAAAACTCGACCGTGTCATCCGAGCGCGGCAGCTTGACCAGATGCCCGGGGTTCGAAATCGCCGCCGGACATGCAAGGCCGCTGTCGGGCTTGAGCGACCAGTTCACGCTGGACACGTGTATCTTGCCGCTCTCGCGGTAGATGCTCTGGATTTCCGTGGTGTCGCACCCGGTCGGGCCACCCCGGCCGAATACCGCGACCACCATTTCCTTGCTGAAATCGACAACCGGCAAGGCGCCGCCGCTGTGCGACTGGTTCCATACGGTGGCGAAGGTGGTGGCATCCTTGATCACGATATTGCGCGGTGTCGGCATGTGCGAGTAGGGACCGCGCCACAGGTCGGTGAAATCGATGTTCTGCGTCTTCACCTGGACGAAGTCGACCACGGCGTCAACGCGCGGGACCGTGATCATCTGCATCGGATTGGCGACCACGGCGATGCACATGACGCCGGGATCGGGCGCCCTGTGCTCGGTGCGGATCACCAGGTGGCCATCGCTGGCATTGGCGCGCACCACGCCGAAGCTGCCGCAGGCCGAGCCGTTGCCGCCGAACACGGCGATCACCATCTCGGCCTTGAAGTCGACCTTCGGCGCCGGCGGCGGCGGGATGCGGATGCGGCTGTGCTCGGCCCACAGGGCATCGAGCGCCGCCTGGTCGCGCACCACCACATTGCGCGCTTCGGACACGCCCGAGAAGGTATCGCTGGCGATGGTCTTGAAATCCACACTGAGCCCGTCTGCAGGCAGGAACTTGATCTCTTCGACAACGTGGCCGGCGCCCAGGCCGAAACCTTCTTCGTTGGTCTTGTCGACGATCGTGTTAAACAGGGGCAGCATTTTTTCGTCGCTGCATTCTTTTTTCGGGCCGGCGATGGAGTCACTCAGGCTGCATACTTTCGCGTCCGGCGTCGTGCCGAACAGTTCGAGGCTGTAGCGGTTGTCGGCGCAGTCGCCCGACTTGTTCCACAGCACGTATTTTTTGTCGATGAGGTACAGGCGGTTGGTCACGCTGGCGCACGAGGCTTGCTGGGCGCGTGCGACGAACGGGGTCATCACGGTAACCGGCTCGGGCGTCGGCGTCGGCGTCGGGGTCGGGGTCGGGGTCGGGGTCGGGGTCGGGGTCGGGGTTGGCACGACGATGTCCGGCTGCGTCTTCGGAGGTACGGGCGTGCTGCCGCCGCTGTCGCCGCCGCCGCAACCGGCGAGCGCGACAGCGCCAGCCAGCGGGAGGCAGGAAAGTGCGCGAATCAAAACAGACATGGCAAATCCTTTCATAAGGGAAGCGAAACCTGCCGTCGCGCAAACGCGGCGGGCAGACCTGGAATGCGAGTAAAGCCATGATATAGACAATCGCGCGGCACTTCCGCCATGAACTGTCCCCTATTTGTCACTTATTTGTAATACCCCGATGCGCGCCACTCTTATACAATGCTGCGCAAGGAGAAGCGATGTCTATGGCAACAGTTATTGAACACCGTTGTGGCGGGATACACGCGTGAACCGGATCTTCTTCCGCTTCTTCGTGCTGGTCATGCTGTCGATCACGATCGCGACCTTTGCCATCTACTTCGCCACCAGCCGCCTGTTCGGCGATCCGCTGGACGATATCGCGCGGCGCCAGGCGGCCGCCCAGATTTTCCTGCTTGAACAATACATCGACAAAGCCCCGGCCGACGATTGGCTGGTGCGGCTCAACAAGGTGCGCGAAGTGACTGACGTCAAGCTCGACCTGGTGCTGCTGAGCAGCGTGCGCGCCTCGCTGCCGGTCCAGCAGCACGCCGCGCTCAACCGCGGCGAACTGGTGCTCGACACCGCCAACAAAGCCTTTTACCGCCGCGTCGACCTGCATGGCGAAAGCTATGTCGGCAGCGCCGAGGAAGTCATCCACGCCCATCAGCTGCCCATCGACATCGGGCTGGCGCTGGAGATGGAAGCGGTGCGCTACGTGATCGTGGCGCTGTTCCTGCTGGTGCCGATCGCCCTGTGGTCGCGCTCGCACTGGCTGGGGCTGCAGGAACTCTCGCGCGTGGCCGACGAGGTCGGCGCCGGCCGGCTGTCGGCGCGCGCCAGCTTCAAGCCGGGCGCCATCATCTATCCGCTGGCCGAGAGGCTCAACCACATGGCCGGGCGCATCGACGGCTTGCTCGATGCGCAGAAAAACCTGCTCCATTCCGTCTCGCACGAACTGCGCACCCCGATCGCGCGCCTGGAATTCGCGCTGGAACTGCTCAGGTCGGCAGCGGACGATCCGGCGCTGGAACAGCGCATCGTGGCGATGGAAGGCGATGTCGCCGAGCTGAACGGGCTGGTGAATGAATTGCTGGGCATGATCCGGCTCGACAGCCGCCAGGCGCTGCAGCAAGCCAGCTTCGAGCTGGCGCCGGCGCTGCTGGGCTGCGTAGGCGGGCTCGACCCGCTGGCGGCCCAGCCCCAGGTCCGGCTCGACAGTGCGCTGGGCAGCATGACCGGCGACCGGCGCCTGCTGCTGCGCGCGGTGGGCAACCTGCTCAGGAATGCGCAGAAATACGGCAACGGCCAGATTGCGCTCTCGGCGCGGCGCGCGGACGGGGTGGAAATCGTGGTGGAAGATGACGGCCCCGGCATTCCGGAGGCGGAACGGGGCAAGGTGTTCGAACCGTTTTACCGGCTCGACCGCAGCCGCGACCGCAGTACCGGCGGCTTCGGGCTGGGATTATCGATTGCGCAAAAGGCCGTGGCGCTGCATGGCGGCACGATTGCGGTGGAACAGTCGGCGATGGGCGGCGCGCGCTTCGTGATTGCGTTGCCGGCCTGAGGTGCGTCGCTCCCGCGCCATGGCGCGGAAGCGATGCAGAACGGCTGGTGCTTACTTCTGCGCCGGCCTCAGATGCGTAATCCCGTACCAGAGGTGTTCCCACCAGTGCGGACGCGAGCTGACCACCTGCAGGCAGCGCATGTCGACCTCGCCCTTGAACACGGGATCGGCGCACTGCTTGGTGATCAGCGCATGACGCTGGTTCTCGGCATTGACGATCGCAATCGCAAACCACACCACGATACTGCACAGCACCACCACCAGGCTCCATGCCAACTGGTTAATCCAGTTGCGCTCGAATAAATCTTCCTCTACGGGGCGCGAGCCGTCGTAGATCTTGATGATTTTTTCTTCAGGATCGCTCATTTTCCGGCAGGTTTAGCAGGTGCTTTGGCTGGCGCGGCGGCAGGGCCCGCCTTTTCCTTCTGGGCCTTGGCCACCAGCGCATCGAGGGTTTGCCCGATCGCCGGGTATTGCGTGGCGTTGGTCAGACCCGGATTGGCGTCGCCGATGAGCGATGGCGAGGTCATGAGACGGCCATCGATCACGATGCTGGGCGCACTGTCGACCTTGTAGTTCTGGATCAGTTGCGGTGCGCTTTTCAGCTTGGTCAGCACGCCGAACGAATTCCAGTACTCCATGAACTTGGCCTGGTCGATGCCCTGCTTGGGAATCCACTCGAGAATGTTGGCGTCCTTGTTCAGGCGAATGCGCTCGACGTGGAAGGCACGCAGCACTTTCGGATGCATTTCTTCGCCCTTGCCCATCGCTTCGAGCGTCAGGTGCAAATGCGCCTCCGGATCGTTGTTGCTGGAAGCGAAGTGCACGCGCCGGAACAGGATATTGTCACCCTGTTTTTTGACCCAGTCGGCCAGGTGCGGTTCGAACGCATTGCAAGCCGGGCAGTGGTACATGAAAAACTCGATGACTTCGATTTTCTTACCGACCGACTTGGTCGGCTGCGGACTTGCCAGCGTGACATACTCGGCGCCCTCTTTCGGGTCAAGGGGCGACGCGAACGCCGTGCTGACGGCCAGACTGGCCACGGCCAGAGCAATACGCAGGAAACGCATAAATATCCTTCATGTTAAGTTGAGACGACGATCGCGAGATTACCACTTTTTGCGGCAGGTCTCAGTCCAGGAACCCGCATTTTACATTGCGTTGCATATGCGTTCCCGCTACAGGCACCGTCACGCTGCGCAACCCCGTGCGCAGTCACCGTGCGCAGTCACCGTGTTAACGCAGCCCTACCTGCGCCGTTGACGCGCCAGTTCAAGTTTTTCGCACAGGATGGCGGCGCCGTCGGGCAGGCGCGGTCCGGCCCGGGTCAGCAATTCGCCGTCCAGGGTGAACAGATTGCCCTTTTGCACCGCCAGCAGGGTTGTATACGGCGCCCAGATCGCCAAACCCTGTTCGGAGGCGTCGTACGGCGCGCTGCCGACGATCGCTTCCGGATTGGCCTGCAACACCGCCTCGACGCCGACCGAAGGCGCCTTGACCGCCAGCGCGGCGAAAATATTCTCGCCGCCGCACAGGCGGATGGCATCGCTGGCGACATGCTGGCCATTGAGGGTGTACAGCGGCTTTTCCCACACCTGGTAAAACACCTTGACCGGCGGCCGCTTGCCGTAGCGCGCCTCGAGCGCCGCGATGCGGGCGCGGAACGCGGCGGCTGCCGCCTGCGCCACCGTCCCGGTGCCGAGCAGTTGGCCGAAACGCAGCATGCTGCCGGCCACCTGGTCCATCCGCGCCGGCTCGCTGTAAAACATCGGAATGCCGAGCTGGCGCAGCTGCTCCAGCTGGCGCGCCGTGTTCCCGCTCTGCCAGACCACCAGCAGGTCGGGTTTCAGCGCCAGCACCCGTTCCATGTCGATCTGGCTGTTGTCGCCGACGAGGGGGATGGTTCGGGCGGCCGGCGGATAGTCGCTGTAGCTCATCGCCCCGACGATGCGCGCCCCGCCGCCGGCCGCGAACAGCAGCTCGGTGACGTGCGGCGCCATCGACACGATGCGCTGCGCCGGCGCGGCCAGCACCACGCGCCGGCCGGCGTCGTCCACCACCGTGATGGCGGCGCCGGCCAGGCCGGCCCACAGGGCCAGCGCGGCGAAGACGAGGCGCTTGCGCATCAGAAGTCGTAGCGCGCCGAGACCTTCACCTGGCGAGCGTCGCTCGGATAAATGCCGCTGTTGCAGCCGTACGCATTGCTGGTGTAGCGCTTGTCGGCCAGGTTCAGGCCCGCCACCGCGAATTCCCAGGCGCCGACTTGGAGCGCGTAACGCGCGTCGAAGGTGGTGCTTGATGCCATGCGCACGCCGCAGGTGTTGGCGAAGTCGGCGCCGAAGCGCTGGCTGCCGGCCCACTGGGCGCCGATGTCGGCGCTGTGGCCATTGCCCGGCACCCAGGCCAGGCGCGCCGAGACCACGTTCTTCGGTACCAGCACCATCTCGCGCCCGGCGTTCGGGCCGCCGGTGAAGCGCGCCAGCACGTGCTGCCAGTTGCCGCTCACGCGCCAGTCGCGCGCGATGCTGGCGTGGACATCGAGCTCCACGCCCTTGCGCCCGGTCGGATCGAGGTTGGTGTTGGCGCCGTAGCCGCCGTTCACGGTCGGGTCGTAGAAAATCTCGTTGCGCAACTGATGGCGGAACACGCGCGCGTTTGCGCCCATGGCCGCATCGCCGTATGCGACGCCCAGTTCCAGGTCGCGCGAGGTTTGCGGCGCCAGCACGGCGGACGAGGAACGGTAGCCGTTCTCGTCGACGTTGGCCACGCGGTAGCTGCGCCCGGCCTTGGCGTACAGTTCTACCATCGGCATGACGTTGGCGCTGCCCTGCACTTCCCAGGCGTTGAGGGTGGTCTTGCTGGCATACGGTGCGGCGAAGGCGCGCGCGTCGGTGGCATCCTTCTCGAACCGTTCGCGGCGCGCGCCAACGGCCACGCGGGCTTTGTGCGCGCCGCCGAACTTGAGTTCATCGCGCACGTACAGCGCCCGCGATTTTTGCGTGGCGTCGGCGTTCGAGTAGTCCGAATCGGTCACGCGCGACCACTTCACAAGGTCCACGCCGGCCACCAGCTCATTGAGCATGCCGCCCATGTGCGCAAGGTGGCGCAGGCGCGGCGAGAACTGGGTCTGGGCGCTGTCGTAGGTCGACTTCGAGGCTGCGCGCACGCCCTCGAAGGTGTAGAAATAGGTGGAACGGACCGTGCGCTCGCGGCGCGACAGTTCGGCGGCCAGGTCGACGCTGCCGACGCGCTGCTCCACGAACGCGGTCAGGCGGTCCGAATCGAGCGAGCCCACATCGTCTGGCGTGCTGGCCTGGCGCGGGTTGTCGCGGAACTGTTGCATGCTCAGGGCGCCCGGCAATTCCGATTCCTGGCGCGCACGGTCGTAGCGCAGGCCGGTGCGGCCACCCTGGTATGCCCACTGGGCGCCGCCGCTGAAGGTATCGAGCTCGAAGCTGTTATGGTCGCGGTAATTGTCGGTGCGCTGGCTGCCGACCGAGGCGTCGAGCGCGAACCCGTTCCATGACCGGGCCACGGCGGCGCGCAGGTCGCGCAGGTTGAACTGACCGGTTTCGGCGCGCAGCATGCCGCGCCCGCCATTGGCCTCGGGACGGCGCGTGACGATGTGGATCACGCCGCCGGTGGCGCCTTCGCCATACAGCACGCTGGCGCCGCCGCGGATGATTTCGATGCGCTCGACGGTCTCGATCGGGATCGACGACAGGGTCGCATTGCTCAATTCACTTTCGGACATGCGCACGCCGTCCAGGGTGACCACCATGTTCTGGCTGCTGTTGGTGCCGAAGCCGCGCAGGTCGAGGCTGAAATCGGGCGAGCCGTCCAGGCTCTGGCGGCCGTACACGCCGCCGATCTGGCGGATGGCCTGGTTGACGTCGGCCGCGCCGGCGCGGCGGATGTCGTCGGCGCTGATGACGGTCGCGCCGATCGGGGCCAGCGCCGGGTCGCTGGCAAAGCGGGCGCCGGTCACGGTCACGGCGGGCAGGGTCTGGGCCTGGGCCTGGGCCTGGCCATCGGCGGCCAGCGCGGCGCTGGACATGAAACACAGGGACAGGGCGGAAACCAGCGCGAGCGGCCTGGCGGAGAGCGCACGGCGCGGCGATACTGCAGAAATCATGATGTCGTCTTCAGAAAATAGAGTCCGGGCCTGCGTCCCCGCAAGCCGGATTGCACGGACAGAGGCGCGCTGCGCGGCATCATGTCCACCTGTTTTGGCCGGTATCCGGGCTCGCACGACGTCAGTAACGACGGCTTGCAGTACCGTTGCGGGGGCAGCACACTGCGTGTTTCCCGTTTAACTGCCGGCGTGAAGACGCGGGCGGGCACCAAAACTGCGCCATTATAATCGGAGTCGCCATCCGGACCGCGGCCCGGCGGGCGTTGTGGCATGCTGTGCGGCCGGCTGCCCACCAGCCAGACCTGTTACCAATCGAAGCGCCCGGCGGCGCAGGAGAATGCATGCAAGCGCGTACCCGAACCATGGCCCAGAGGGCGCTCCTGCTGGCGGCAGCCGCCGTCGCGGGGGCCGAGCTGATGGCGCAGGCCGACATCACCATCACGCCGATTCCGGAACCGGTGACCGACGTCGGCATCGGCTTCGCCATGCCCTCGGCCAGCGCGGTGAGCGTGCCGAGCTCCCCGGACGCGTGGGGCGGGCCGCGCAGCGGCAGCGAAGCGACCCTGTCGGACCGCGTGGTCGACTACCGGATCGAAGCGACGCTCGACCCGGTAGCGCACACGGTCGACGGCAAGCAGAAACTCACCTGGCGCAACCGCAGCAAGGAGACCGTGCGCAGCGTCTACCTGCACCTGTACATGAACGCCTTCAAAAGCGCCGGCAGCACCTTCTTCACCGAGCAGCGCGAATCCGGCTACAACGCCACCATCGCCCCCGGCGAATGGGGCCATATCACCCTGCGCAGCGTGACCCAGGGCGGTGCCAGGGTCGACTGGTCGTTCGTCCACCCCGACAACGGCCCCGCCACCGACGAGACGGTGGTGCGCTTCGACCTGCCGGCGCCGGTGGCGCCAGGCGCTTCCACCAGCTTCGATATCACCTTCCTGACCCAATTGCCGCGCGTGGTGGCCAGTACCGGCCATGTCGGCAGCTTTCACCTGGTGGGCCAGTGGTTCCCCAAGATCGGGGTGCTGGAACTGCCTGGCGAACGCGGCGCCGCCAGGGCGCGCTGGAACGTGCACGAATATCACCACGAGACCGAGTTCTACGCCGACTTCGGCCGCTTCGATGTCAAGCTCACCGCGCCCAAGGGCTACACCGTGGGCGCCACCGGCGAACTGCAGGGGCCACCGGTGGAACAGGGCGGCATGCTGACGCACCACTACGTGCAGGGCGACGTCCACGATTTCGCCTGGACCGCCGACAATCGCACGGCGCCGCCCCTGCGCGGTACCTGGAGCGCGCCGGGCAGCCCGCAGGTTGCGCTGTCGGTACTGTTCCCGCCCGACCGCGCGGCCAGCGCCGCGCCGGCGCTGAAAGCGGCCACCGAGGCGCTGACCTATTTTTCGACGACGCTCGGACCGTATCCGTACAAGACGCTGACCATTGTGATCCCGCCGCTGAACGCCGACAACGCCGGCGCCATGGAGTACCCGACCTTCATCACCGTCAACGGTTACGACAAGGTGGTGCCGCGCACGGCCGCCGCCTTCGACCTCGATCTCGTCACGATCCACGAAGTCGGCCACAGTTACTTCCACGGCATCCTGGCGTCGAACGAGACTGAAGAACCGATGCTCGACGAAGGCCTGAACGAATTCTGGAACCATCGCATGCTGCGCGACACCGGCAAGGACGCCTATCTCGGGCCGCCGCTGCTCGCGGCGCTGGGCATCGCGCCGGGGTTCAAGGGCTTCGACGTCGAGCGTTATGACACCGCGCCCGCCGAAGCGGCGGAACCGCTCGGACAGAACGCCCACATGCGCAAGCAGGGCATTGGCCCGGTGTACGTACGCAGCGCCACCGTGCTGCGCGACCTGGAGGCACGCATCGGCAAGGAGGCGACCGGGCGCGCCTTCAA
Source organism: Massilia scottii (assembly GCF_030846495.1). Lineage (NCBI taxonomy): Bacteria > Pseudomonadati > Pseudomonadota > Betaproteobacteria > Burkholderiales > Oxalobacteraceae > Massilia > Massilia scottii. The sequence continues at coordinate 214,447 of NZ_JAVCWM010000012.1, forward strand.
GGAATACTACCGGCGCTGGAAGTTCCGCCATCCGAGCATCGCCGATCTGCGCGAGACGCTGGCCGAGGTGAGCGGGCAGCGCGCCGCCGTCCACGCCGCGTTCGCGCAGCAGGTGTACGGCACGGCCAGCGTGGACGACCGCATTGCGCGCTTCGCGAGCGAGGCAGAGGCGTCGGCCAAGGCCGGCGGCGCGGGCGCGTGGCGCACCAGCGTCACCCTGGAGCGGCGCGGCGCCCCGGTCGCGCAAACCGTGGTGGTCAAATTCGCCGACGGCAGCAGTGAAACCGTGGCGTGGGACGACCAGCAGCGCGCGCGCACCTTCAGCTGGGTCAAGCCGGTCAAGGCGGTATCGGCCGAACTCGACCCGAGCCGCCTGCACTACCTCGACGCCAGCAAACTCGATGACAGCCGCACGCTGGAGGCGGACGGCAGCGCCGCGCGCCGCTGGGCCGGCGACCTGGCGGCGATGTTCAGCATCCTCTTTTCCCTGATTGCGACCGTGTAATGAGCGCCTCCCCTGCCTTTTCGATTGCAGCAGTGCCGCGAGCGGCGCGCGCGGCGCTGCAATGGCGCCTGCTGCTGCTGTGGGCCCTGTGGATGCTGGTGCCGACGCTGATCATGGCGCTGCCGGCGTGGCATCTGCTGTCGTCGAACCTCGATTATTCGGTACACGCGGCGGCGCTGGCACGCGCGCTCGACATGACCGCCGTCAGCGATCTGCTGGACGTGTACGGGCGCCATCAGGCGGTATTCACCCAGGCCGGCAGCATCGCGCTGGGCGTCACGCTGCTCATTTCGCCGCTGCTGTCCGGCATGGTGGCGACGGCGGCGCGCGCGCCGCAGCCACCCGGCTTTGCGGCCCTCACGCGCGGCGGCCTGGCGTACTATGCGCCCATGCTGCGCATGCTGGCGTGGGGCGCGGTGCCGCTCGGCGCGGCCTTCATGGCCGGCATAAGCGCGGTCGACGCCGCATCCACGTACGCCGGCAAGGTCGTCACGACCGGCGAGACGGCGCTGCCGATGATGCTGGCGCAGGCGCTCATGGTGCTGCTCATCGGCCTTGTCACCGCCTCGCTCGACGCCGGCCGCGCCATCCTGGCGAACGATGTGCGCCAACGCTCCGCTCTTGCAGCGTGGTGGTCGGGCTGCATGCTGCTGGCGCGCCACCCGGTGGCTGCGCTTGGCACGTACATCGTCATCAGCCTCGTTGGCCTCGGCCTGGCCGGCCTGCTGTCGCTGCTGCGCGTGAACACGGCGGGCGTCGGTGTCCTGGGTTTTACGGGTGCCCTGCTGCTGACGCAGGCGGCCGTCGTCACCATCGGCTGGATGCGCAGCGCGCGCCTGTTCGCGCTGATCGACCTGGTGCGTGCCCGCGCATCTTGATAAAGCCCGTGCGCGCCCCTATATTGAATAGCTAATTCACCGTTTGGAGCGCCGCCATGAACCATCGCCTGCCGACCTATTTCGTCTCCCACGGGGGCGGGCCGTGGCCCTTCATGAAGGAGCAGTACGGCGAGACCTACGACGTGCTGGAAGCGTCGCTGGTCGACATCCGGCGCCAGATCGGCGACGTCAAGCCGGCCGCGGTGCTGGTCGTTTCCGGTCACTGGGAAGAAAAGGAGCTGATGCTGTCGTCCAGCGCGCAGCCGCCGATGATTTACGATTACGGCGGCTTTCCGGCCCATACCTACCAGATCAAATACCCTGCGCCAGGCTCGCCGCAACTGGCGCAACGCGCCGCCGCCCTGCTGGCCGCGGACGGCCACGCGGTGTCGCTCGATCCGCAGCGCGGCTTCGATCACGGGACGTTTTCGATGCTGTATCCGATCTACCCGCAGGCCGATGTGCCGGTAGTGCAGCTGTCGCTCCTGCACGGCTTCGATCCGCTCACGCACGTGAAGATCGGGCGCGCGCTGGCGCCGCTGCGCGATGAAGGGGTGCTCATTATCGGCAGTGGCCTGAGCTACCATAACCTGCACCAGTTCGGGCCGGAAGGCCGGCTCGCCTCGCACCAGTTCGACGACTGGCTGCAGATGGTGCTCAAGCTGCCGCCGTCGGAGCGCACCACCGCCCTGCTGCACTGGGGCCAGGCGCCGTATGCGCGCAACGCGCACCCGCGCGAAGAGCATCTGCTGCCGCTGATGGTGGCGCTGGGCGCGGCCGAATCGGAGGATGCGGCCTGCGTGTATCACGAAGATGAATTTTTCGGCCATCTGGCCGTGTCGAGTTTTCGCTTCGGGGAACCGGTGGCGCCGTAACAGCGCCACCGATTCGCCCAAGCCTCGTCAGAACTGGTTGCTGCCCTTGACCACCAGGCCGCCCTGGGGTTCAGGCAGCGTTTGCAGCAGGGTGGCGCCACCCAGACCGGTGATGCGAACCTGCATCGGGCCTGCGGCAATCGGGGTCGGATAAACGAAGTAGTTGTACTCTTCGCGCTTGACGGCGATCCAGTTGGCGCTGCCGTTCGGCCGGATCTCGAGTTTCGTGACCGGCAGGCGGTGATTGAGCACCTGGATGCCCTGCCAGTAGATGGTGCTGCCTTCCTTGAAGCGGTAGCTGACCGTACCCGTCGTGTCGCCGGCCACCACATACCAGCTGATCGGCACCCTGCCCGCCGACTTCTCGGCCACCTGGACGAAAGCCTGCTCGCTCAGGTCGACGTCACCCGGTTTGCACTCCGGGCAGCGGTCGGTGATCCGCACCGTGGCCTTGCCTTTGGGACCGGTGACGACGATGTACTCGCCGCACGCACCGCTGTTGGCGTAATCCGTCTGGTTCATCGCGGCGACCATCAGGTTGCCGGGACTGGCGTCGTAGCTGCAATTGCCCTCGCCTGTTGCGCCGTAAAAGGTGCCTTCGCCTTTGTAGACTGGCGAGAGCGCGCCTGTCGGCGTCGGCGTCGGCGTCGGTGTCGGTGTCGGCGTTGGTGTCGGCGTCGGCGTCGGTGTCGGCGTTGGCGTCGGTGTCGGCGTCGGCGTCGGCGTGACGGCATCCGTCGCACAAAAGCCGATCGACTCCATCGACGACTTGCCCTGGATGATCTTGTTCCAATCGAGCCCGCCGCTGAACACGAGGGCCCCGCCGGACTGCTTGCCGACCGCGTTCCACAGCGACGTCACGGTGCCCCGTACCGGAAGCGAACCGCTCCACTGGACCGGCTCCGCATTCGGATTGGACACCTTGACGATGGCGCAGTAACCGCCCGCCCACGGATTGTTGATGACGTACGTCAGCGACACCGGCAATGCCGCCTGTGCGGAGGTGGCAAACAGGCCGGCGACGATGGCTTGACAGATGACGGTGGAACGCAGCGTGAATCGCATTCGGACTCCATTTCGGTTGAAGTAATCGGTTCGCGCCAGAGCTGGCGCAGGCAAGCGACGAATTCATCAACCGGGAGTCCGGGGGTTCGGATATCCGTTCAGTCAACCATCGGCCGCCGCTGAAATCGTTTGCACGACCCAGCCATTAGGCGCCATAGTTGAACAAAAGTCAATGCAATGCTGCCGCCTCAGCGATTCTGGAAGTCGTCGAAGCGCTCATACAGGTCTTCCAGGATATCGTCCTGGTCCATGTCGGCGCCGCTGACGGGGCGGATTCCCGGCGTCATATAGCTGATCGTTTTCTTCTTCCCGATCATGCTGATATTGCCGCCGACGTAAGTCAGGAAGAACACGGCTTTCCATCCGCGCCCGGACTGTTTTACCGGCGCAGCGGGCTTGAGATGGAGCGCGATACTGAGGATATTGCCCGGCATGGTCGGGAACGGATTGCCTGCCCAGATCTTGTCGACATCGCTGAACGGCACGAACAAGCCGCCGTCAAAACCAACGCCGTCATCGCTGACGGTCATCGTGGTGCGTTTGCCGTTCATTGTGAAGTGAAAATACGCCGCGGCGAACATGTATATCGCGCAGAAAAGCATCACGGCGCCCAGGCCCATGCTCATCTGCTTTACAAACGAGTAAATGCCGATCACGGCCACGGCGGCACCCAGGCCAATGGCCCAGTAACCAAAAGATTTTGTATCGGTATAGGCGATCGGGGGACGCGACTGGTTCATAATAACTCCATTAAGATCTGGCGCGCAGTATAACAGTTTACTGAACGGCAAGTTTCCGCCAGTGGGGCGCCTTTAAATGGAAAATCAAGGAATATCAACAGGCATGAAATTACATAATGCCGGCCACGCGACATAACCGAAACGCTCGCCATATGGCTGCTATTAATCGGATGTCAATACATGGAACACGATTCGGGCGTCAAGCGTGTCCGGACGCTTCGAAGCGCTCGTGGAGATCCTCGAGAATCGCGTCCTGATCCAGCTTGGGGCCGGACATCGGCCGGATGCCCGGCGTCATGAAGCTGAACATTTTATGTTTCCCAACCATGCTGATATTACCGCCCACCGTGGTGAGGCAAAACGCGCGCCGGAAACTCCGCCCGGCCTGTTTCACCGCCACCTCCGGCTTGACGTAAAAGACGATATTCAGGAAGCTGCCGAACATGATCGGGAGTGGATTAATGAAGCTGATTTTTTCCATGTCCCAGAACGCCACGAACAAACCGTCGGCAAAGGGGACGCGGTGCATTCATGGAGGACTCCGGACAGATGAACAGGAAGCATACCATGTTGACGAATATACAATACCCGCCAGACATAACAACTTCCGTTCACCCGGAGATGGCGCCGGTCAGCGCAACAGTGGCGCGACCGGGCCGGATACAGCTGTACGAGGATCAGGTACCGCGCTTGCCGCGCGCCGAATTAGCCGCTTTTTCGGCGGCAAGCGCTGCCGCCCTGGCGGCCTTGGCGGCCATCTCGGCCTCGTGCTGGGCCAGGCGCACGGCGCGCGTTTCCGGCGTTTCGAGGCTGATGCGGCCGAGCGCGCCGGTGCGGTAATCCTGCAGGAAGATGTGCGAGGCCTTCTCGAAATCGAGGTCGCCGCCCTTCTGGCGGTAGCCGCGCCGCGCCGCCACGCCTTCGACCACGGCGATGCCGTCCATGCCCTCGGTCTTGAAGCCGTAGCGCGCCGTCAGCAGCGCCGGATAGCGCGCCAGCAGTTCGTCGGCCAGGAACACGGCTACTTCATCTTCGATCAGCGCATTCGAGCCGATGGCGTGGCTGGCGGCCAGCATCAGGCCATCGCTGGCCAGCGCGATTTTCGGCCACAGCATGCCGGGGGTATCGACCAGGATGATGTTCTTGCCGAGGTAAAGCTTCTGCTGCATCTTGGTGACGGCCGGCTCGTCGCCCACCTTCGCCACTTTTTTCTTGAGCAGCGCGTTCATCAGGGTCGATTTGCCGACGTTGGGAATGCCCATGATCATGATGCGCAGCGGCTTGGTCGGCACGCCGCGGTGCGGCGCCAGCGACTGGCACAGGTCCGGAATCCTGGCGACGTCGCCCGGCTTCTTGGTCGTCATCGCGTAGGCGGTCACGCCTTCCTGCGCGTTGTAGTAGGCGCTCCAGGCGGCCGTGGCGGCCGGATCGGCCAGGTCGACCTTGTTGAGGATCTTGAGGCAGGGGCGCTGGCGGAACAGGCGCAGTTCCTCGACCATCGGGTTGCAGCTCGCCTCGGGCAGGCGCGCGTCGAGCACCTCGATCACCAGATCGGTGTTCTCCATCTGTTCGGCCGCCTTCTTGCGGGCGGCGTTCATGTGGCCCGGGTACCATTGTATCGACATGCTGTGCTTTCGGAATTCTCGTTTAAGGCGCTATTTTACCGGGGCGCGCCCCGCGCGCCGCAAAATCAGCGAATGCAGGCGCTGGCCGGCGCCGGGGCGCCCGGGTCGGCCTGGGCCAGCGCGCCGCGCGCCAGGGCCACATCCTTGCCGAATTCCTCCAGGTGGCGCGTACGCGTGTCGCTTTGCCATTCGGCGTCCGAGAAGTCCTTGAGCGCATGCGGCTTGCCGGTAAAGGCGCGCCCTTCCATGCGCGGCATCATGAGCCGGTCCGGGTCGATATTTTCGCGCAGCAGATAGCCGTCCACGTCGCGCAAGGTCAATGGCAGCGCCGGCGCCTGGTCGCGCAGCAGCTTGCCGAACACGGTGAGCTTCACTTCGGTCTGGCCCGCGCCCAGCATGTCGTTGAAGGTGGCCAGTGCGAACGGCTTGCCGGCGGCGTCGTCGACCCGCCCGCTGACCACATAGCGCCCGGGCTGGCGCACGTCGGCCTTGAGGTAGTACGCCAGCGAGCCGTCTTCGACCGCTTCGCGGATCTGGCCGGTCCAGGTGGCCGGCACCTCGGGACTGTAGATGACATCGAACAGCGCCAGGCCGGCGCGCCCGTTCACGCTGAAGCGCACTTCGGCGCGGATGGTGCCGTGGAAGGCGGCCAGCCCGGTCTGGGCCGGCGCCAGGATGCCGCCAAAGGCGCCGTCGCCGGCCACCGCGTCGCCCATCTGGCCGTCGTCGGCAAACGCCAGCGGCAGCTGGGTGGTCGGGCGCGCTCCCTTGAAGGTGATGCCCTGCGCGAGCGCGCGCGTGATCACCAGCGGCTGCACCGCGCCACGGCTATCGAGCGCGCGCAGCGACAAGGCCACCGTTTCGCCGGCCACCATGAACACGCGCGATTGCGAAGTCTGGATCTGCACCGACGGGTCGGCCCGTCCGCCCTCGCTGCGCATGGCGTGCGTTTCGGTGACCGGCTGGTTCGGATAAACCTGGTCGGGCTGCTCCGACATGGGGCGCGAGGCATCGGGATAGCGGGTCGCCGCGCGGTAGTCGCACAAGGTCTTGTCGGCCAGCGCCAGTTGCTCGCGCAGCTGCTGCAGCTGCGCGCCGCGCCCGGACACGGGCGGCAGGAGCGCGCCTTGCGGCTCCGGAGCGAAAAAGGTGGCGGCGGTGCGGTCCGGGGCAGGCGCCGCGGCGCTGGCGGCGGCGCCCGCGGGTGCGCCGGAGCGCCACGCCAGGAGGGCGAGCGTGGCAGCCACTGCAACAGCGGCAGCGGCAGCCACCCACCCGGGTTTAAAACGCACTGCCGGCGACGGCGGCGCGCATCACGCCAACCACGCCCTGCCAGTTGTTGGAGTTGTAGTGGTTGTGGGCCTCATTATCGTCCCTGAACACCACCGAGTGCTTGTTCCACTTGGCGCTGCCGCCTTCGTTGGGGCCGCTGCCGAGGGTCAGGTCGTTGCAGAACCAGTTGCCGGGATTGCACAGATTGCTGCCGCCGCTGCCGGCCGCGGCGCCGCTGCTGTGATACGCCACCACTTCGTCGTCCTGGCCGGGCAGGATGAAGGAATAGGCCGTGCCCTTGGCCCCGGCATACATGTAGAACCAGACGTTGTAGGTCGTATTGTGGTTGTACATGGCGCGCGCGGTGGTGGTCTTGAGGTCCTTGACCAGCGGTTCGGAAGTGGTCCAGGAGCCGGCGTCGGACAGTTCCGAGCCGCCGGCGGCACCCGCCGCGGAGCGTACCCACTTGATGTTCCAGCCGGTCTGGCTGCTGCCGTCGGCATTGCCGCACTGGCCGCCGCTATTGGGCACGGCGTTCTTTTTGAGGCGGCTCGATCCGCCGTAATTGGCCAGCGCGTAGCCCATCATCAGGTCGCCGGCGCTGTGGGTGGCGACGTAGCACCAGTTGGTGCCGGTGCAGTAGCAGTCGAGCGCGTCGCGCACGTTGCCGTTCTGGGCGGCGATGCTGTTGTAGCCGTCCCAGTTGGCCGATTTTTTGTTGACCCCGGCGTCGGCCGTGGCCGGTCCCCAGTAGGTGAAGCTGTTGTGGTTGCCGATCACGCCGCCGCCTCCGCGCCCATTGACCCACAGGGTGTAATTGGCCGCGCTGGCGATGCCGGTGACGGCGGTGAGGGAAACCAGGCAAACCGAAATGAAGACACGCATGACATGATTCATTGACTGCTCCTTGTGGGTACGTCGGCGGCGGAAACAGAGAACGACCGGACTCGGCCACCGACGAATCTACAGAGGGCTTATATGCATGTCAACATGGCGTGGTCAAAAAATAAAGTTTGTCGGTGAATGGAGACAAGGCGGGTGACGCGGACCGGAAACCCTACTCCAGATCAGCCAACACCTTGACGTGCGCCACCACGCTGCGGCCCAGGGCCGACAGGTTGTAGCCGCCTTCGAGGCAGCTGACGATGCGTCCGCGCGCGTACAGGCGCGCCACCGTCATGATCTGGCGCGTGATCCAGGCGTAATCGGCTTCCACCAGGCCCATGCCGCCCACATCGTCTTCGCGGTGGGCGTCGAAGCCGGCCGAAATGAAGATCATGTCGGGCTTGAAGTCGTGCAGCGCCGGCAGCCAGTGTTCGGTAATGAGCTGGCGCACCACGTCGCCGCCGCTGCGCGCCGGTACCGGAATATTCACGCTGGTGGCGCTGCGCGGTTCCGGTTCGGTGTACGGATAAAACGGATGCTGGTAAAAACTGGCCATCAGCACGCGCGGATCGTCGCGGAACGACGCGGCGGTGCCATTGCCATGGTGGACGTCGAAGTCGATGATCGCCACCCGTTCGAGGCCATGCGAATCGAGCGCGTGGCGCGCCGCGATGGCCACATTGTTAAACAGGCAGAAGCCCATCGGCTCGGTCGGCAGCGCGTGGTGGCCGGGCGGGCGGACCGCGCAGAAGGCGTTGTCGATGCTGCCGGCAATGACGGCATCGGTGGCGGCCAGCGCGGCGCCGGCGGCGCGCAGCGCGGCCTGGTAGCTGAAGGCGCACAGGGAGGTGTCGCCGTCGAGCGGGTAAATATCGCCTTCGACCGTGGGCGTATTGTCGCGCACCAGGGCGATGGCTTCCGGCGTGTGATTGCGGCCGATGGCCGGAATTTCGGCCAGCGGCGCGTCGCGCCGTTCGAGCAGGCCGTCGATACGGGCCAGGATCAACTGGTCGTCGATCGCCTGCAGGCGCGCCGGGGACTCCGGGTGCCATTCGCCCATGTCGTGGCGGCGGCAGTCGGGGTGGCTGTAGATTGCTGTGCTCATGTGCGTCATTTCAAAAACGGTGTCATCAATGTTGCACCGGAAATGCCGTTCTCGCATAGAATCCTGAGAACGGGTCGTGATGACGGAATAGTCGGTGCCGATGGCGCTAATCTACCATGCCGTGCCCCACGCGGGTGCGCGCGACCACCCACAGCACACTGTAAAGATAACCACCATGTTCAAAAAGATGCACGCCGTCGCCCGCCAGGTCAGCCAGATTGTGGTCGGCAAGGACCTGCAAGTGCGCCAGGCGCTCACCTGCCTGCTGGCCAACGGCCACCTGCTGATCGAAGACGTGCCCGGCGTCGGCAAGACCACCCTGGCCCACGCGCTGGCCATTTCGCTGGGGCTGAAATTCAACCGCGTGCAGTTCACCAGCGACCTGCTGCCGGCCGACGTGGCCGGCATCTCGGTGTACGAACGCGAAAAGAATGGCTTCGTGTTCCACCCGGGCCCGATCTTCACGCAAGTGCTGCTGGCCGATGAAATCAACCGCGCCACGCCGAAAACCCAATCGGGCCTGCTGGAGGCGATGGAAGAGCGCCAGGTGACCGCCGACGGCGTCACGCGCGCCCTGCCCTCGCCCTTCTTCGTGATCGCCACGCAAAATCCGCTGCACCAGGTGGGCACCTTCGCCCTGCCCGAGTCGCAGCTGGACCGCTTCTTGATGTGCCTCTCGCTGGGCTACCCGGACGCCGCCGCCGAACGCGCGCTGCTGATGGGCGACGACCGCCGCAGCATGCTCAAGACGCTGCCGGCGGCCATGCAGCCGGCCGAACTGACGGTGGCGCAGAAGGCGCTGCGCGAGATCCACGCCTCGGCCTCGCTGATCGACTACGTGCAGGCGCTGGCGCAAGCGTCGCGCCAGAACGGCATGTTCGCCGAGGGCCTGTCGCCGCGCGCCTCGATCGCGCTGCTGCAGGCCGCGCGCGCCTGGGCCGCCATGGAAGGGCGCGACCACGTGGTGCCGGAAGATATCCAGGCGGTGCTGGTGCCGGTCTGCGCGCACCGCCTGCGTCCTTTGAAGTCGGCGCACGGAGTGGCGCTGGCCAGCCGCGACCTGGTCCTGCAGCTGCAGAAATCCGTGCCGGTGTAAGGCAGCATGGCTGCCTCCCCGAACCGCTTCATTCCCGCCGCGGTGCGCGCCAAGGCGGACACCTGGCTATTCCAGAAGCGCGGCGTCGATCCCGGCGAAACCCTGCTGACCCAGCGCCGCGTGTTCATCCTGCCTTCCGGCGCCGGCATGGGATTTGCCGCGCTGATCCTGATCCTGCTGATCGGCTCGATCAACTATTCGCTCGGCCTCGGTTTCGCGCTGACCTTCACCATGGGCACCTGCGCCATGGTCGACATCTACATGACCTATAAAAACATGGCGCACCTGCACCTGCGCCCGGGCCGCGCGCAGCCGGTGTTCGCCGGCGAAGTGGCGCAGTTCGAACTGCACCTGGTCAACCGCACCAAACTGGACCGCTACGCGCTGTGGGTCGACTTCATGCAGGCCGGCGAAGCGCGCCACGTGGTCGATGTGGCGGCCGGCGCGACCAGCGCCGTGGTGCTGTCGGCGCCGAGCACGCAACGCGGCTGGCTGGCGGCGCCGCGCATCCGCCTGTCCACGCGTTTTCCGCTGGGCCTGTTGCGGGCGTGGAGCTACTGGCAGCCGGACCTGAACGCGCTGGTCTATCCCTTCCCCGAAGAAAACGGGCCGCCGCTGCCGATATCGGGCGTCGAGAGCGCCGACGGCCACGGCCACGCCGGCCACGACGACTTTGCCGGCATCCGCAGCTACCAGCCGGGCGACCCGATGCGCCACATGGCCTGGCGCCAGATCGCGCGGCTCGACCCGGCCGACGGCGGCCAGCTGGTGACCAAGCATTTCGAGGGCGGTGCGGTCGACGAACTGGTGCTCGACTTTAACGCCATGCCGTCCATCATGAACCTGGAACTGCGCCTGTCGCGCATGACGCGCTGGGTGCTCGACGCCGAACAGCGCGCCCTGCCCTACGCCTTTCGCATCGGCGCCACCGACTTCGAGGCGTCCATCGGCGAAGCGCACCAGGCGGCCTGCCTGCGCGCGCTGGCGCTGCACGGCCTGAAGGAGGCGCCATGAGCGGCGCCAGCCTGGCGCGCCTGGCCGCCCAACTGCCGCGCGACAAGGCCGACACCCTGCTGCTGCTGGGCGCGGCCCTGATGGTGCTCGCGCCCCACGCCGGCCACCTGCCGCTGTGGGTATCGAGCCTGTGCGCCCTGACCCTGCTGTGGCGTACCGTGGCCACCGTGCGCGGCACGCGCATGCCATCCGCCTTCCTGCTGCTGCCGCTGTCGATGGCGGCCATGGCGGGCGTGTTCATGAGCTACCGCACCCTGTTCGGACGCGATGCCGGGGTGGCCATGCTGGTACTGCTGGTCGCTTTCAAGATGCTCGAAATGCACGCCAGGCGCGACCTGTTCGTGGTGATCTTCCTGTCGTTCTTCCTGGTGCTGACCAATTTCTTTTACTCGCAGAGCATCCTGACGGCGCTGATGATGGTCGCCTCGATCATCGCGCTGCTGACCGCGCAGCTCTCGTTCCAGTTCACCGGCAGCGTGCCGCCGCTGGGCCGGCGCCTGTGGATGGGCGCGCGCGTATTCCTGCTGGCCGCGCCGCTGGCGCTGGTGCTGTTCTTCCTGTTCCCGCGCATCCAGGGGCCGCTGTGGGGCATGCCGAGCGACGCCCAGGGCGGGCGCACCGGCCTGTCGAACAGCATGGCGCCTGGGAATATGTCGAACCTGGCGCAGTCGGACGAGCCGGTGTTCCAGGTACGCTTTCTCGACCAGGTGCCGCCCAAGCCGCAACTGTACTGGCGCGGCCTGGTGATGGGCGACTTCGACGGGCGCACCTGGACCCAGCTGCGCCGGCGCCGCCTGCCCGATAGCATTTCCATGACGGCGCGCGGAGAGCCCATCCGCTACGAACTGACCCTGGAGCCGTCGTCGAATAACTGGCTGTTCGCGCTCGACATGCCGGACCGTTTGCCTGAATTGAGCGGCAATTCGGCCGGCGTGTCGAGAGAGCTGGAAATGACCGCCACTCTGCCGCTGAGCAAGCGCGTACGCTACGAACTATCCTCGCACGTCGATTACAGCCTTGACCACGGCGACCAGCTGAACGAGCGCGACCGCTGGCTGGCCCTGCCGCAAGGCTTCAATCCGAGGACGCTCGAAACCGGCGCGCAGATCGCGCGGATGAGCGCCGACCCGGCCGCGCGCGCCAATGCGGTGCTGGGCATGTTCACCAGGATGCCGTTCTCGTACACGCTGCAGCCGCCGCTGCTGGGACGCGACTCGGTCGACGAATTCCTGTTCAAGACGCGCGCCGGCTTTTGCGAGCACTTCGCCAGCGCCTTCGTGGTGCTGATGCGCGCGGCCGACGTGCCGGCGCGCGTGGTGATCGGCTACCAGGGCGGCGAACTCAATCCCATCGACGGCTTCCTGATGGTGCGCCAGACGGAAGCGCACGCCTGGGCGGAAATCTGGATCGCCGGGCGCGGCTGGCTGCGGGTCGACCCGACCGCCGCGGTGGCGCCGGAGCGGGTGCAGCGCGGCCTGTCGAGCGCGCTGGCGCAGAATACCCCGGCATTCGCCGGCCTGGGCGGCCTGCTCGATTTCGGCGGCGAGCGCAATGCGCTGCTCGAACAGTTGCGCTTTCGCATAGGCGCGATCAACAATGGCTGGAACCAGTGGGTACTGAACTACACGCCGGACCGCCAGAGCGGCTTCCTGGACAGCCTCAAGCTGAGCCTGATGCACTGGCGCAACCTGGCCATCCTGGCCGCGATCGGCGCCGTGCTGCTGCTGTGGCGCGCGATACGCCAGCGGCGCGAGACAGACCCGGTCGATGCGCTATACTCGGCCCTGTGTCGACGGATGAGCCAGCTTGGAATGGCGCGCGCCGCCGACGAGGGCCCCAACGCGTACGCCGCCCGGCTCGCGCAAGGCACGCTGGCGCCGGACAAACTGGCGGCCATCGAGCGCTTCCTGGCGCTCTACAGCGCCCACAAATACAGTGCCCGGCCACCCGCTTCCGGGCTGGCCTCCACCCTGAAAAGTTTGCTGAACAACATTTAATGAAACTGATATCTCTCTTGCTGGCGCTGGCTGTGTCGGCAAGTCCCCTGAGCCAGGCTGCGCCTGCCAAGAAACCCGGCAAGAAAAGCGCGCACAGCCGCGCCAAGGCGGGAGCCAAGGCGGCAGCCAGGGCGCCGCTGGCGGCCCTGCCGGTGGCGGCTGGCGCGGCTGCGGCGGCCCAGTCCGGCGACGCCATCGTGTTCAGCGAATCGGACGCGGTCAATGCCTTCGCCGACGAGCTGGCCCTGCGCCACGGCTTTCCGCGCGCCGAGCTGGGCGCGCTGATCGGCCAGATCCGCTATATCGATGCGGCGGTGCAACTGGTCAAGCCGGCGCCCAAGGGCAAGCCCAAGAACTGGCAGAACTACAAGCGGGTGACGATCGAACCGATCCGCATCAGGGCGGGCGTGACGTTCTGGAACCAGCACGCCGCCGTACTGGCGCGCGCGCAGGCCGAGTATGGCGTGCCGGCCGAGATTATCGTCGGTATCATTGGCGTGGAAACGATTTATGGCAGGAATACCGGGCGCTTCCGCGTGCTGGACGTGCTCACCACGCTTGCCTTTGCCTATCCCGAGGCGCCCAACCGGGCGGCGCGCATGGCGTTTTTCCGGGGCGAGCTGGAAAACGCGCTGCTGCTGGCGCGCAAGTCGAACATCGAACCGCTGTCCATGCTCGGCTCCTTCGCCGGGGCCATCGGCATGCCGCAGTTCATGCCGGGCAGCGTGCTGGCGTACGGGGTCGACTACGACAACGATGGCAACATCGACCTGCGCAACTCGGCGGTGGACACGATCGGCAGCGTGGCCAGTTTCCTTGTCCAGCACGGCTGGCAGGCAAAGCAGAGCGGCCCGATCGTGTATCCGGCGCGCGTCTCCGACGAGCGCGTGTGGGAAAGCTTCCTCAACCAGGGCCTGGCGGCCAAATTCCGCGGCGACGAGTTGCGCGCAGGCGGCGTGACCAGCAGCGCCATCCTGCCCCCGAGCCAGCGCTATGGCTTGATCGACTTGCCCAACGGCAGCGATCCGACCGAGTACCGCATCGCCACCGATAATTTTTTCGCTATCACGCAATATAACCGCTCTTACTTTTACGCCATGTCGGTCATCGAACTGGGTCGCGCCATCCGCCTGAGCCGGTCGGGACAGTCTGTTGCACCCGGGGAAACTTTGTAAAAGAATGTAACGCGGAAAGCGGTTTTTTGGCGCGGCACGCACGCGCCCGGACAGCGCATGCTGGTCCGAAGTATCCGCGCGAATATTCATTCGTGCTCCATAGAAACCCCTCTTGCGTTAATATACTCAGAAACATGTTGCTAATAAGCCAGTTCTGTTTAGAATTGTGCGGCGAAGGCATGTAAATTGTCTTACACTTAAGTTTTCTTGGAAAACAATTAGTTTTTCAGTGATTTTGTGAGAGAATTGCAATGCGGCTATGTTGCGATCAGACAACACAACCGACATCATTTTGTAATCTGTTATTGCTTATCGGTATTAGATTACAAAACGTTGTACAATTGTGTATATTTTTTAAAAAGTGTTACCCAAGATAAATTCGCAAGCGCACTTCGACGGTGGTTGACCAGCAGCGAGAGCTCCGCGTGTTTGACTTAGCAGCACCACTCACAATAGGAATTATTGACATCATGACAAACCAAGTCGGCATTGATATGAACAGCGATTCGGACTCCGATGATCTGCTGCAATACAACCCAAATCGTTTATTGGACACGCTGATCGAAAATCTGCGTCTCAAGAACGATGCAGCCCTGTCGCGCGCGCTGGAAGTGGCGCCGCCAGTGATCTCGAAGATCCGTCACCACCGCCTGCCGGTCGGCGCCTCCCTGCTGATCCGCATGCACGAAGTAAGCGACCTGTCGATCCGCGACCTGCGCTACTTGATGGGCGACCGCCGCAACAAGTTCCGCATCAGCGACAAGCAGTTCAAGCCAAAAGAAGGCGATCCAGCGTAATCGCGGGATCGGTCGGGCCGCGCAGGTCGGGCCGCGCAGGTCGGGCCGCGCCGAACAGGCGCAGCCGGATAAGCCCATGCATTGCCCTGTGGGGGGCGGCGCACGGGAAGCACACAAAAACGCCTTCCACCATGAACGGGTCATCGACTCGTTCGCGGTGGAAGGCGTTTGTTCTTGTGCGGGGCCTTTCGGCCCGGATCGTCGATTATGCGGGGAACACGCCGGTCGACAGGTAACGGTCGCCGCGGTCGCACACGATGAACACGATGGTGGCGTTTTCCACGGTCTGCGAGATGCGCAGGGCGATCTCGCAGGCGCCGGCGGCCGAAATGCCGCAAAAGATGCCTTCTTCGGCCGCCATGCGGCGCGCCATCTGCTCGGCCGCGGCCTGGCTCACGTTCTCGACCTGGTCGACCCTGGCCTTGTCGAAGATTTTGGGCAGGTAGGCTTCGGGCCACTTGCGGATGCCCGGGATCTGCGAACCTTCTTCCGGCTGGGCGCCGATGATCTGCACCACCGGGTTCTGCTCCTTGAGGTACTGCGACACGCCCATGATGGTGCCGGTGGTGCCCATGGCGCTGACAAAGTGGGTGACGCCGCCGTTGGTATCGCGCCAGATCTCGGGACCGGTCGACTCGTAGTGGGCGCGCGGATTATCGAGGTTGCCGAACTGGTCGAGGATGATGCCCTTGCCGTCGCGCTGCAGCTGATCGGCCATGTCGCGCGCGTATTCCATGCCGCCCGTCTTGGGCGTGAGGATGATCTGGGCGCCGTAGGCGGCCATGCTCTGGCGCCGTTCGATCGACAGGTATTCGGGCATGAGCAGCAGCATCTTGTAGCCGCGGATGGCCGCCGCCATCGCCAGCGCGATGCCGGTGTTGCCGCTGGTCGCTTCGATCAGGGTGTCGCCCGGCTTGATCTGGCCGCGTTCTTCGGCGCGGCGCAGCATCGACATGGCGGCGCGGTCCTTGACCGAACCGGCCGGATTATCGCCTTCCATCTTGCCGAGGATGATGTTGTTGCGGGCAGCCGCATCGGCGCCCGGCAGGCGCACCAGGCGCACCAGCGGGGTATTGCCGATCGTATCTTCGATGGTCATGTAGGGCATGGGCTACTCTTTGCAGTTCGACAAAACACCATTCTAATCCACGATGCGCTTGTGCGTTCGAGACAGGGTCGCTTGCGGCCAGCCAGCTGCTAGACTGACGGCTGTTCCCCTCACCAGAGCCGACTTCCCATGAGCACCCTGCCCGCCCCTGATTTTATTCCCGACAACAGCGTCAACGAGCGCTTCGAGAGTTCGATGAGCAAATACGAGTCGCGCCGCGACCAGATGTTTCCTGTACTGACAGCGGCCGAAATCGCGCGCCTGCGCCGCTTCGGCAGCGAGGGACGCTGGCACGATGGCGACGCCATTTTCGTCGCCGGCGGCGGCAATCCGGGCATGATGATCGTGCTGGCGGGCGAAGTGCGCATCAGCCAGCGCGACGGCATGGGCAACAGCCACAAGATCGTCGACCACGGCCCCGGCCACTTCACGGCCGACGTCGGACAATTGTCGGGCAGCCCGGCGCTGGTGAGCGCGCATGCGGTCGGCACGGTCGACGCGCTGATCGTCACGCCCGACGCGCTGCGCGCGCTGGTGGTGGCCGAAGCCGAGCTGGGCGAACGCATCATGCGGGCCCTGATTTTGCGGCGCGTGGGCCTGATCGAAGCGGGCACAAGCGCGCCGGTGCTGGTCGGCCCGCCCGGCGGCGCCGACCTGTTCCGCCTGCAGACTTTTTTGACCAGCAACGGCCACCCGCACATGGTGCTCGATCCGGCCACCAGCCCGAACGCCGACGCGCTGATCCGCATGTACCAGCCCGGCCCGCACGAACTGCCGCTGGTGGTGTGCCCGGACGGCGTGGTCAAGAAAAATCCCAGCCTGACCGAGCTGGGTCGCTGCCTCGGCATGCTGCCCGAGCTGGACCCGGACAAGGTGTTTGACGTACTGGTGGTGGGGGCCGGGCCGTCCGGCCTGGCGACGGCGGTGTATGCGGCCTCGGAAGGCTTGTCGGTGCTGGTGGTGGAAAACCGCGCGTTCGGCGGCCAGGCCGGCGCCAGCGCGCGCATCGAAAACTACCTCGGCTTCCCGACCGGGATTTCAGGCCGCGCGCTGGCCGGACGGGCCTTCGTGCAATCGCAGAAATTCGGGGCGCAAGTGGCCATTCCGGCCGCGGCCGACAAGCTGCTGTGCGACCAGTATCCGCTGCGCCTGTCGCTGGCCGGCGGCGGCCAGGTGCAGGCGCGCGCGGTGGTACTGGCCTGCGGGGCGCGCTACCGCAAGCCGGACCTGGCCGACCTGGCCTTGTACGAAGGCTGCGGGGTGTATTACTGGGCCTCGCCGCTCGAAGGCCGGCAGTGCCAGGGCGAAGACGTGGTGCTGGTCGGCGGCGGCAATTCGGCCGGGCAGGCGGCCGTGTTCTTGTCGGGGCATGCGAAGACGGTGCACATGCTGATCCGCGGGGCGGGGCTGGCGGCGAGCATGTCGAGTTACCTGATCGAGCGGATTGCGGCGACGCCGAATATCGTGCTGCACACGCATACCAGATTGACCAGGCTGGAAGGCGATGGGCAACGGCTGACGGGCGTGCGCTGGCAGCATCGCGACGAGGAGGAAGTAAGCCACGCGGTGCGCAGCGTGTTCCTGTTCGTGGGGGCCGATCCGAATTCGGGCTGGCTGGAGGATTGCGGCGTGCAGGTCGACCAGCATGGGTTCGTGATGACGGGCACCGATGTGATGATGGCGCGCTGCAGGGTGACGGGGCAGATGCTCAATACCGATGGGACGCTGCACGGGCATCTGGAAACCACGGTGCCGGGGGTGTT
Source organism: Massilia scottii (assembly GCF_030846495.1). Classification (NCBI taxonomy): domain Bacteria; kingdom Pseudomonadati; phylum Pseudomonadota; class Betaproteobacteria; order Burkholderiales; family Oxalobacteraceae; genus Massilia; species Massilia scottii. Next base: position 232,347 of record NZ_JAVCWM010000012.1, read on the forward strand.
TGCGATTGGCGATGTGCGCGCGGGGTCGACCAAGCGGGTTGCGGCCGCCGTGGGAGAAGGCGCGGCGGTGGTGG